>JAIRSL010000063.1 GCA_031255475.1 Treponema sp. | reverse complement strand
CGGGCCCTCAAGACCGGGGACATTCCCGACGTTCTCAGGATCATGGAACCCCTCATGGTTAAAGGCGTCCTTATCAGGCGGAACAGCGAGGATATCCGGGAAAAAAAGGAAGACTATGCGGTATTCGAGATCGATGGTTCCATCCACGCCTGCGGCGCCCTGCATGAGTGGGGGGAAGCCCAAGGGGAGATCGCCGCGGTTGCCACGGACACCGCCTATGCGGATATGGGCCTGGGCCGCCGCATCGTCCGCTACCTCGTAGACCGGGCCGTCAGGCAGAGATTACGGCGGGTCTTCGTCCTTACCACCGGTACCCACGACTGGTTTGAATCCCTGGGCTTTAAAGAATGCCCGGTAGAGAGCCTTCCCCCGGAAAAGCGGAAAAAATACGACCGGACCCGGAGAAGCAAGGTCTTTGCGCTGGACCTGTAATCCGTTTTCCCGCAGGGCCAAAAGGGGCGCGGCGAAAAAATTTGCGGCAAACCCGATGGTTTTCGCCGGAGGCTGTTTCAGGACGCCCGAATGAAGGACTCAGGAGCAAGCTCCTGGGTATGGACCACGCCTTCCAATCAACAAGGCTATTCTTTGTTCTTCCGCGAAATCAAAACCAGTCTTACCAGGTTCATAATCGCCGTCAGCGCCGAAGCCACATAGGTCAGGGCCGCCGCGGTGAGTACTTTTTTTACTCCCGTAAGTTCATCCGGAGTAAGGATGTTGTTACTCTTCAGCATGGCAACGGCTCTGGCGGACGCATTGAATTCAACCGGCAGCGTTATGACATAGAACAGAACCGCTCCGCCAAAAAGGATAATGCCCAGATTAACAAGAAAGGGCAGGGAAAAGAATATCCCCGCAATCGCAAGTATGGGGCCAAAGGAAGAGCCGATATTGGCAACGGGAACCAGGGTACTCCTCAGCACCAGGGGGCCGTAATGGGCGGCGTGCTGAATGGCGTGTCCCGTCTCATGGGCGGCTACTCCAACCGCGGCTATTGAAGGCTGAGCGTACACCGGCTGGGACAGGCGCAATACCTTTGAACCGGGATCGTAATGATCGGTCAAAGAACCGGAAACCCCTTCTATTCTGACATCGCTGATACCGTGAGCCCGTAATAACAAGGCCGCCGCGTCTGTTCCGGTAATATTTCGGGAACAGTGTATCCGCGAATATTTTGCAAATGTCGATTTGACAAAAAACTGGGCAAAGAGAGAAAGCAGTAACGTTGGTACTACTAAAACAAGATAATAATAATCAAAATACATATCTACCGCATCCTTGTAAAAGTCATCCCCCGGCCCGGACTTCCGGCCGCCGGGGGATGGTTCAGACAGAAATAAATGACGCTCCCCTCATGGAATAAATATATCACTAAAAATAAGGAATCGACAACATCGGCCTATAACGTTCCCCGCGCACACAGGCTCTTTTGTATGAAACCCTTTGTTACGAATGAAGAACCCAGGGGCAATCTCCGGGGTATGGACCACACCTTCCAATCAGGTAAAACTACCGGTAAAAAATTATTTGCCTTTTTCAGAGACCGGAGTATAATAGAGAAACGTAATTTCGGACATGTAATTTCAGAAATACAATTTCAGAAATGCAATTTCAGACATGTAAATTCCGGATACAGGAGAGGATTATGAAGAAAGACGCTTTGGTGCAGGAATGGGTTGACGGATACGGAGACTGGTTTTTGAAGGAGGACGCCCTGGATAATGCCGGGATGACCAAAAACCTTTACCCGTATGATTCGATGTTTTCCCCGATTACGATCAACCGGATGACGGTAAAGAACCGGCTGGTCATGGCGCCCATGGGGAATATCAGCATGTGCGATGAAACCGGCCGGCCCAACGAGAAGATGCTCCAGTATTTTTACGAGCGGGCAAAGGGCGGCGTGGGGCTCATCACCACCGGGCTTGTGCCGGTAAGCCACGGGATAGACAATTCCATCACCGAGTTAGGGCAGCTTTCTTATTTTCCGCGTATAGACCGGTCCCGGACCGTATACGCCGGGTGGCGGGACTTGGCCCAGGGATGCCACAGCTTTGGGGCCCGCGTTTTTATCCAGCTTACGCCGGGGCTCGGCCGGGTGGGGAATCCTCAGTGCCTGCTCACCATGTTCAAGCTGCCGGTTTCCGCGTCCTGGAATCCCAGCTTTTACATTCCCGCCATTCCCTGCGCGCCCCTTTCGGACCGGAAACTGAAAAAGATCGTCAAAAACATGGGACAGGGAGCGGTGGATGGAAAAACCGCCGGTCTTGACGGCGTTTACCTCCACGGACACGAGGGGTATCTCCTGGAACAGGTTACCAATCCCGCCTTTAACCGGCGGAAACTGGGGCGTTACGCCAATTGGCAGGCATTCGGCCTGGATTGTGTCCGGGAAATCCGCAAGCGTACCGGGCCCCATTATCCCGTCATGTACCGTATCGATCTGTCCCTGGCCCTGAACGAGACCTACGGGGAGGCCATGCTGAAAACCGGTTCCCTCAAGAAATTTACCAACGGCCGCATTATCGAAGACACCCTGGACTACATGAAGAACCTTGTTGCGGCGGGAGTGGACATTTTCGATGTGGACCTGGGTTGTTACGACAACTGGTGGCTGCCCCATCCCCCTTCCAGTATGCCGCCCGGCTGTTTCCTGGAAGTGAGCCGCACGGTAAAGGAATATTTCAAGGCTCAGGGGATCGTGTCCAACGCGGGGGTGGAGGTTCCCGTAGTGGCGGTCGGCAAGCTGGGTTACCCCGACCTGGCCGAGGCCGCTCTCAGGAGCGGCCGGTGCGACATGGTGATGCTGGGCCGCCCGCTTCTGGCGGACCCCGACTGGTGCAACAAGGCCTATGCCGGAAGAACCGGGGACATACGGCCCTGTATAGGCTGCCAGGAAGGATGTATCAACGAATTTGTCGAGGGGGGCCATCCCCAGTGCGCGGTGAATCCCCGTACCAGTTTTGAACACGTCTTTCCCGCTGTTCCGCATCCGGCGGCCAAACCCCGTAAGATCGCCGTGGTAGGCGGCGGTCCGGCGGGGGTGACTGTTGCGGTAACCGCCGCGAAACGTGGGCACCGGGTGGAACTCATCAACCGGGACGCCGAAGTCGGCGGCAGGCTTATTCCGGGAAGCATGGCGAAGATCAAGTACGAGGTTGCCAACTACCGGTTATATCTGAAAGATCTCGTTGAAAAAACCGTTGCGGAAGGCAACCTGAAGATCAGGGCCAACACTACGGCAACGGTGGAAGACCTTAAGCGCGGGGGCTACGACGTGATTATCTTTGCCCTGGGAACAAAAGACGCGGAACTTCCCCTGCCGGGTACGGAAATGGTACGGAGGGCGCAGGCCGCGGAACTCCTCAAAACCCCCGGTCTTCTGGGTGGGGCCAAGAAGATCGTCGTGGTCGGTGGCGGCGTGGTAGGCTGCGAAACCGCCTATTGGCTCAAGTTTGAAAAGGGCTGCGATGTGACGGTGGTGGAAATGGACAAGTACATCATGAACCACACCTGTACGGCCAACCGGGGACATCTGATCCACTACCTGCAAAAAGCGGGCGTACCGCTTCTCAACTGCACCAAGGTGACGGGCTTTGTCCCGGGCGGCGTCAAAGTGGCCCGGAATGTCTCCAAAACCGTGCCGGACCCTTACATCACCTGGCATCCCATTCTGCCGGAAAACATCGAGAATCCTCTGGCCCCCAAATTGAAAATTGAGGAAAAGGAAGAAATCCTTCCGGCGGACCTTGTGGTCCTGGCTGCGGGAGGCATCGGCGATGACGGCCTCTATCTGGAAGCCCAGCAGGAACGGGCCGCGCCGGAACTGTACAATATCGGCGACAGTTTTAGCGCCGGCAAGGTGCTGGAAGCGACCAGGGCGGCCTACAGGCTGGGTATCAGGATATAAAGGAGCGCGGTATGGCGATAAATTTAACGGAAAGTCAATCTGCCCTTTTAAAGGGCGAAAAGGGAGAGACCCTTGCCAAAGTAATGAAAACCCTGGTGATGTACGGCGAAGCCTTCGGCGCGGAAAAGATGGTTCCCATCACCGGCGGCCGGGGGCATCTGGTGACCAGTTTCGGTCTTGGAGTGATGAAGCCGGTCTTCAGCCTTCTGGACGGCATCATCGCGGAAGGGGCCCTTGCGGGTCAGAAGTTCACCGTGGACCCCCGGCCCCTGGACCCCAATGTTCCGGCAAACTTCCTGCAAAAGCTCTTCTTCAAAGTGATGTATTCAAAGCAGGAATACTACGAAGACCAACTGCGGAAGCTGGGGCTTGTGAATGACGACGGATTCACCTGTACCTGCTACATGAGCCAGGTGGGGAACATACCCGGAAAGGGGGATGTCCTTTCCTGGGCGGAGAGCAGCGCGGTGGTCTATGCCAACAGCGTACTCGGCGCCCGGTGCAACCGGAATTCGGGGATCATAGAACTGTTCGGCAGTATAGCCGGCTGCGTCCCGTACTTCGGCCTCCTCACCGATGAAGGGCGCAAGGCAACCTGGGTGGTGGAGATCAAAACCACTAAAAAGCCGGAAGCCCAGCTCCTGGGAAGCGCCATAGGGATGAAGGTGATGGAGGATGTGCCCTGGATACGGGGTCTGGACGCATGGCTGGGCACGAACCTGGACGATGCCGCGGCGGATTACCTCAAGGACATGGGGGCCGCAACCGCCAGTAACGGGGCCGTGGGGCTCTACCATGTGGAAAACCTTACCCCTGAGGCGAAAGAGCAGGGAGACGCCCTGATCGCCCCCGGCGCGGGGACTTACGTCATCGACGACGCGGAACTGGCGCGGGTCAAGGCGGGTTATCCCTGTATCTGGAAAGACCCCGGCGCCGAACCCAAACTCTGCTTTGTGGGTTGTCCCCATCTTTCCCTGAACCAACTCCGTTCCTGGACCGCCGCCCTCCTGGACGCCCTGAAGACCGCCGGCCGGACCAAAATCGCCATACCCGTGGTCTTCACCGCCGCTCCGGCGGTAGCCGCAGAATTCCGGAAATCCCCGGATTTCGAGGCCCTGAAAAAGACGGGAGTCGTGGTCAGTTCCATCTGCCCCCTCATGTATATGAACAACCCCCTCTGCGGCAAGATGCCGGTAATCACCAACTCCAACAAGCTGCGGACCTATACCTCATCCCGGTACTATACGGATGATGAAATCCTGAAAAAAATCGCGGGAGCCGCCAAATGAAACAATTCACCGGAAGAATAATCGTCCCCGTCCCGGCAAATGCCGCTCAGGACGGGAAAGTATCGCTCAGGGCGGAAGCCCTCGTGTCCCGGCAGGGATTCAACACCCTGGCCAGTTTCCAGAAAGCCCTGATGTTCGGGGATAAGAAGGCCGCTTGTTCGGATCAGAACAACGGCGATCTCTACGGCAAGCCTATGGCGGGAAAGGCCCTGTGCCTGCCCCAGACTATAGGCTCCACAACAGGCGGCATGGTGCTCTTCTGCGCCGCCGCCCTGGAACAGCAGCCCGCCTGCCTTCTTTTCTCCAAACCCATAGACTCCCTGGCCGCCGCCGGGGCCATATTGGCCGGGGTCTGGACGGACCACCCCATGCCTACGATAGACAGCCTGGGGGATGAGTTTTTGGCGGCTGTGCGGACCGGCTCTTTCGTAACCGTAGACGGCAGCGGTACGGTGACCGTCGAGTGACGCTGCCCGTCACCACCGCAGGGAAACCGCGAATCCCCCGATTAGGGGGGTAAGCGTTGCCTCCGCCTTCCCCGCCTTGGGCTTCCGGTGCAGGTAGGGGATAAGGTAGCCATAGAGGGAACCTATGGCCGCGCCGGCCAGGACATCGGTCAGAAAGTGGCTGCCCGACAGGAGGCGGGCGGCGCTTATTCCCCCCGCCAGGGCGTAGCCTGCGGTTATCACGGGGATTCTCCAGGGAGAACCGGGAAATTCCGCGCAAAAGGTTTCGGTAAGGAAGCCGGCGGACATAAAGGCCATGGCGGCGTGCCGGGAAGGGAAGCTGTTGTGGAAGTCGTTTTCCTGGCCGGCCGGCAGGGGTCCGAAATACCGGTACGGCCGGTCCCGGTCAACCAGGCTCTTGATGAGGTCCGTGGTCCCGTAGGTGAGGAGAAAAGCTTCGCCGAACATGATGCCGTAGGTCAGTACGGTATGAAGGTCCCTGATGTTCGCCAAAACCGGCAGTACGGGGGTAAGCAGAAATCCGTAGGTAAGGATGTCGCCCGTTATATCAAGGCCCCTGTTGTAAGAGGCCATAAAGGGGCGGTCGAAGCCGTTGACCGTCCCGCGATCACGGGGGCCTCCCGGCGTGGGGGCTTCGTTGGGGACAAAAAACGAGGTTGCGAATACGCCCAGCGAAAGGGAACCGGCGATGCCGTCCTTTAGGGCATCGTAACGGTAGGCGCTTTCGGCAAAAAGGGAAAACCCGGCGCAGAATAAACAAAGGAACGCGATGTCTTTTCTTATGTGCATACCAAAAAGTATTGCGGTTATGCGGAATTCCGTCAACGATCCCTTCGGCGTTTCGGGGCCGGGTCAGGGGACCGGTTCAATCTAGATCAAACCATGTATATGGTAGTATTCTGAGTCAACAGGGCATGTTCAAAAACTTCAGTTTTGGAACGGCAGTCTTAAAACAAACAAAGAACAGGGGGAACGAGATGAATGACGATGTGCTTGTCGAGTGGGATGATCGGTATTCGGTGAATATTCAGCTTATAGATGATCAGCATAAAGAACTTATTAATCTGACGAACATTCTGTATAAGGGCTGCCTGGCGGGGGATGAGACGGCCCGTGCCTACTTTATGGAGACTATCCGCAGAACGGTCGAGTATGTGAAGTACCATTTTTCGGCGGAAGAGAAGATGATGGAAAATATTAAATATCCCGACATTGCCCAGCATAAAAGGGAGCACGAAAGTTTTGTAAAACAGATTCTGGGGGATGTCGAGAAATTTCAGGAGGGTAAGAAATTCGTACCCAATGTTTTTGTCCGCTACCTGAAGGATTGGATACTCACCCATATTGCCCTAGAGGATAAAAAATACTCCGCGTATATCTTCGATCTCAAGAAAAAAGGGCTTCTCGGTAGCCGGATATCCGCCCATTAGAGAACAGGATAACCCGCAGGCCGGATTGTGCCGTTAATTTGCCGTACCGCCGGCATGAGCCTCACGTTTCTCCGCCAAATGCCGATATTTTTATCGTATGAATGCCCTAGCCGTATTATACGGGGGAAGCCTCCGCAAAACGGCATTTGAAAAAGTTTTTTCCCCGGAACCGGGGGAAGGGAAGGTTTGCGCCCTGGCCCTGACCCTTAAAAAGGCGTCTTCGTTTCCCGGCGTGGTTAAAACGGTACTCCTCGCGGGCGCGGGTTTTGAACGCCTTGCCGGTGAAGCCGGTTTCGTTGCCGGCGAGGGGGTGGAAGTCCGTATTCTCCCCGAACCGAACGTGAAAACCTTCCTCCATACCCTGGCGGAACTTTCCCGCCCCTACGAGCTTGTCTACTTTGCCTGGGCGGACGCCCCGTTTTTGGATGGAGAACTGGTGGGGAAGGTGGCGGATCGCCATGTCCGTTACGCGGCGGAGTATTCCTATGCCGACGGCTGGCCCTATGGCCTGGCCCCGGAGATAGTGGCTCCTTCCGCGGTGGGGATTCTCGCGGCCCTGGCCGAAGGGGACGACGGCCCGGTGGACCGGGACGCTCTTTTTCAGGTGATTCAGAAGGACATCAACGCATTCGACATAGAGACCGAAATTTCTCCGGTTGACCTCCGGTCCCACAGACTGAGCCTTACCGCCGATTCCCGGCGCAACCTCCTTCTCCTTACCCGGTTTCAGGCGGCGGGTTTTACCGGCGCGGCCGGCATAGAACGCGCCATCGCCGAAAAGCCCGAACTGCTCAGGACCCTGCCCGCGTTTTACGCCGTCCAGGTGTCCGGTCCCTGCCCCCAGGCGTGCGCCGTCTGTCCCTATCCCCGGTTTACCGGACCCCTGGGGGAAGATGTGACGACCCGGAAAGACTTTATGGAAAGCGCCCGCTTTGAGGAGCTTCTGGATCGCATCGTTGCCTTTTCCGGCGACGCGGTCATCGATCTTTCCCTTTGGGGAGAGCTTGCCCTGCATCCCCAAAAGCTGGACCTTATCCGCATGGTTCTTGCCCGCCGGGACGCACTTTCCCTCATCATCGAGACTTCCGGTATAGGGTGGAAAAGGGAGGAACTTGAAATCCTGGCCGGTCTGGTCCGGGAAGCCCGGCCGCCCGTTCCCTGGACGGCGCCCCGGGGCCCCTTGTCCTGGATTGTGTCCCTGGACGCGGCAACGGCCGAACGGTACGGCGAGATCCGGGGACCGGGGTTTGAGGAAGCGGTTGGGACCGCCGGGACCCTGCTTTCGCTTTTCCCCAAAGACACTTACGTGCAAGCGGTGCGTCTCCGGGGCGCGGAAGATGACATCGAAACGTTTTACCGTTCCTGGAAAGAGCGGGGGGCAAATATCATCATTCAAAAATACGACGATTTTTGCCGTTTTTTGCCCGAAAAACAGGCGGCCGATCTTTCGCCGGTAAAGCGCCACCCGTGCTGGCACCTGATGCGGGATATGCACATTCTGATAGACGGCAGGGTCCCCCAATGCCGCGAGGATGTCGCGGCCCTGGGACGGGATGGTACGCGGGACGGCGGAATTCTGGGCAACGTGTTTTCAGACAGCGTGTCAAATGAAGAACCTCTGGAGAAGATCTGGTCCGGGGGGGAAAATCTGTACCGGGAACATTGTTCCGGCTGTTATAAAGGGATATGCGGAGAATGTGATGAATACTATCCCTTCAATTTTTAGTCTTCCCGCGTCCTCATATACCGTTGTGGGCGGCGGCTGCCGGGCCGCGTCCACAGGACTTTCGGCAGTACTGTTGAACAGGGGAGGGCGGTATCCCCGGCGGACGGTTTTCCATGAATTGGAGAAAGCGGGATTCGACAACATCGTTTCCGTGGAAACTCCGGGGGAACGGTACGATATAGAGGAACTGTCCGGCCGTTTCCCCTTCATCAAATTCATCCTTCTTAAAGAGACGATAAATCTTGGGGAACAGATCAACCTGGCGGTATCGGAACTGACGAGCCCGCTCTTCTTTGTGTTGTGGAACGATCTGAGGATTATTACGGGTGAAGCGGAACGGATGGCGGCGCGGATCTTCCTTACCCGTGAGGAACTCAGCAAACAAGGGAATTCCGGCGCGGGCAAGCGGCTCTGTACGATTCCGGTGATTCAAAATACCCGGTTTCAGATCCTCCCCACCCTGACGGCCCCGGAGCTTGACCGGAAGACCGTGAAAAACCTGTTTTTTACGCCCTTACGGGAAGGGACGCCTTCTCTGTATCCTTTCGACGGGGTAGGGGTCTATGACCGCGACCGGTTTGTCAAACTGGGCGGCTTTGACTGCGGCCTTTCAAACGTTTATTGGCAGCTTATGGATTTCGGTTTCCGCGCCCATCTGTGGGGGGAAGCCATTCAATCGACCCAACTCATCCGGCTGTCGTATAACGGCGATATACCTCCCCTGGACAGCACCATAGACGAAAATTACCGGCGGTTTTACCTGAAGAACATAAGCCCCGTGTTCAGCGGAGACGCGGCGTACATTCCCCTGCGACGGTTTCCCCGCTATTTCTTCCATTCCGGAGACGGCCCCTTCCAGGCCTGGGACGATTTTTCCGAAGGCCGGCGCTGGGTGGCGGAGAACAAATTCCGTTTCCGCCGGGACGCCCGTTCCCTCACCGAGCTTTGGGAGTATCCGGTAAACGAACTTACCGTGATGGAGGAAAACAGAAAAACCATTCCCGAAGAGCTGCCTGATACGGGAAAAGAAAAGGGGATATTTCGGTTCGGAAATCCGGAATTATCCAATATACGGGAGAAGCCGTGACGGCCGTCATTTTACAGGCGCGGCTTGATTCCCAGCGTCTCCCCGGAAAGTCCCTCCTTCCCCTAGGAGGCCGCCCCCTCGTTTTTCGTGTCATGGAAGCCCTGAGCCATCTTGACGCGGATACCCGCATCCTTGCCTGTCCCGAAGACTGTACCGCCGCTTTTGGCCCTCTGGCCGAAGAAGCGGGGTTTGAACTGGTCCCCGGTCCCAAGGAAGACGTACTTGCCCGGTTTTGTATCGCCGTCCGCAAATTCGGGGCGGACCGGATTATCCGGGCAACCGGGGACAACCCCTTCGTCTTCATCGATGCCGCGGAAGCCCTCCGCAAGGAAGCCGAAGCCCTGGGCGCGGATTACGCGGGTTACGCCGGTATTCCCTACGGGTCGGGGGTTGAGATCGTGGACGGCGAAGCCCTGCTGCGGGCGGACCGGGAAGCGGAATCTTCCTCGGACCGGGAACATGTGTGCCCGTATCTGTACACCCATCCGGAACTTTTTTTACTCCACCGGCCTCTAGCGCCCGTCCTCCGACAGGCTCGTGCCCTGCGGTTTACCGTGGACACCCCGGAGGATTTTAGCCGCGCGGAAGTTCTTTACCGGGCCCTTACCAAAACCGTGGGCGAAAAAAAGGCGCGGTACCGGGGGGAGACGATCATTGATGTTTACCGGGAAATCCGGAAGAAAGCCGCCGCCCCCTTTACCGCCGTTCATCCGGAACGGCTTCCATGACGGGGATCCTTGTGGTTCCCGCATACGGATCGGGCAGGGGAGGCGGCCATCTGGCCCGTTCGGCGGCCCTGGTCCGGGAACTCCGTTCCCTGGGCAGGGACGCCCGGCTCTTTGTTCCTTCTGGCGATCTCCGGGAGTTGGGAAAAGAGCTTGCCCCCCTAATTTCGGATATATCCCCCGTTTGGATCGCCGGCAACGAAGAAGATCTCCGCCGTCCCTGGGAATGGATCATCCTGGACCGGTTCAGGACTTCCCGGAAAGAACTTGACCGCTGGGCTTCTCTGGGTCCTATTATCGGGATAGACGAAGGGGGGCCCACGCGGGATCGTTTCGATTTCCTTCTGGACATCCTCCCCGGCCTTCCGAACCGTTCTCCAGCAAACCGCGCCGTACCCGCCCTTATCCCCCTGCCCAAAACCCGGCGGGAAAAGCCGGTCTCTTTTAACCCCCCTCCCTCTCCGTTCAGGATACTGGTAACCTTTGGCGCAAGCGATCCGGCGGGACTGACCCTTCCTGTCTGCCGGTCCCTTCTTACAGGATCCCCGGACCACGCGGAGGCGGCGTTCCCGGTCATGGTCACCGCCGTGTCCGGCAGCCTTGGAGGGGATTCCCCCGTCTCCGGGGAATCCGCCGTCCCGCAGCCGGTACCGGGGAATGTCCGTTTTGTGGAAGCCTTGCCGGACCTGAAGGAAAAGCTCGCGTCCTATGATCTGGTGATCACCCACTTCGGCCTTACCGCGTTCGAAGCCCTCCACGCGGGAACGCCGGTACTGCTCCTTTCGCCCACGGCGTACCATGAAAAGCTGGCCCGCCACGCGGGGTTCGTTTCGGCCGGAATCCGATGGAAGGGGGTGAAGCGGCTTGGGCGGTATATTTACCATCCCCGTCAAAGCGGGAAATCCGCCGAACCGGGTGAAGCCCTGAACCGTCCGGCCCTGGAAGCCCTTGCCGCCCGGTCCGCGGCCGTGGCGGAAAAATACGGCCTGGATAAGGCGGCCTCCCTGAGCCCCGGCAGCCTCCTGGCAGGGTTCAGCCCCCGCCTTTCCCCGGTCTGCCCGGTCTGCGGCGAAGGACGCCGGCAGGATCACCCGGTTCTGGCCCGGTTTTCCGAGCGGACGTACCGCCGCTGTCCGCGGTGCGGCGTGATCTACATGCTCCGCCTTTCGCCGCCGCCCGTCGAATACGCAGAAGACTACTTTTTCGAGTTTTACCGCCGGCAATACGGAAAGACCTACCTTGAAGATTTTCCGAATCTGAAACAGGCCGGAAAGATGCGACTCCGTCATATCCGGCAGCTGCTTTCCGCAGCAAACGGGGATAAAAATCCCGGTTCCCCCCGGCTTCTTGATATAGGCTGCGCATACGGCCCTTTTCTGGCCGCGGCGGCGGAAGGGGGCTTTTCTCCCCTGGGCGTGGATCCTGCGGAAGACGCCGTCCGCTATGTCAGGGACCGGCTTAAAGTCCCCGCCATAGCGGGATTCTTCCCCGGTTCCTCGTGCCGGAAACTTCGGGACGGTTCCTTCGATGCCGTTACCCTCTGGTATGTCCTGGAACATTTTGAGGACGCCGCCGCCGCAATCCGGGAGATAGGCCGGCTCCTTCGGCCAGGCGGGGTTTTGGCTTTTTCGACCCCTTCAATTTCGGGCATTTCCGGCCGAAAATCTCTTAAGGGCTTTCTTGAAAAGAGTCCGGAAGATCACTTCACCTTGTGGAATCCCCGGCGTCTCAGGAAAGCCCTTGGCCCCTACGGGTTTACGGTAAAGAAAATCGTCATTACCGGCCATCATCCGGAACGGTTTCCCCGTATCGGAAAGCCTTTGGCAGGAGGGCGGGGGCCGGGTTACCGCGTCGTGGGCGGGATAAGCCGGCTGTTTGGTTTGGGGGACACGTTTGAAGCCTACGCGGTAAAAACGCCGGCGGCGAAGATCGGGATGCGGGACGGTAAACATGATAACTGAGGGCGTTCCGAAATTCCGGCCGGTTTCCCCCGTTTTTTTCACGCGGTTCGAGGCTCAATTTCTTTAGGAGTGTAGTATGGAGGAAGACCGGGCAGGGTTTCGGCAGAACCGGCTTATCATTCTCGGTGCGGGGGTCATGCAGGGACCTGCCATCATCCTTGCCAAGGAGATGGGCCTTGAAACCGTGGTGGTTGACGGGGATCCCGGCGCGCTCTGGGCTTCCAGGGCGGACCGGTTTGAACATATCGATCTAAAAGATAAAGAAGGAATCGAAGATTTAGCCGTGTCCCTGCAAAAAGAAGGCCGTCTCGGCGGCATCATGACCGCGGGCACGGATTTTTCCGCCACCGTGGCCTGGGTCGCCGGGCGTCTTGGGCTTCCGGGTATCCCCTACGAAGCGGCCCTCAACGCCTCGGACAAGGAACGTATGCGCCGGTGTTTTCACGCCGCCGGAATCCCGGCCCCCCAATTTGTAGTCCTGCGGGACCTTCCCGGCCGGGATTTTTCCCTTCCCTTTTCTTATCCCGCGGTGGTAAAGCCCGTGGACAACATGGGCGGCCGGGGATGCCGCCGCGTCGATTCCCCGGAAGATTTGGAAGCCGCCGTCCCCGGCGCCCTCAAATTTTCCCGTTCCGGCCGGGTCATCCTTGAGGAATACCTGGACGGCCCGGAATTTTCGGTAGACGCCCTGGTGTACCGGGGAAAGATCGTCATCTGCGGCCTGGCGGACCGGCATATCTTCTTTCCCCCCTATTTTATAGAGATGGGACACACCATGCCGGCCGCCCTGGACCCCGGTTCCGCGGATATTCTTCTCGCTGCCTTCAAAGACGGAGTCCGGGCCCTGGGACTCGCCGGAAAGGACTGTTTTGGCGCCGCCAAAGGGGACCTGAAGCTCACCTCACGCGGCCCCCGTATCGGGGAGATAGCCGCCCGTCTTTCCGGCGGTTACATGTCCGGCTGGACCTACCCCTATGCCTCAGGCGTGGAGGTTACCCGTGGGGCCATCATGGCGGCCTTGGGCCGGGTTCCCCGGAATCTTACGCCCGCCCGGTCCTGGACCAGCGCCGAGCGGGCCTTCATTTCTATCCCCGGCAGGGTCCGTTCACTCTGCGGTCTTGAGGAAGCCGGGGCCGCGCCCCACGTCAAAGACCTCTTTCTCCGGGTTCAGCCCGGCAGCCGGGTCATGTTCCCCGAAAACAACGTTGCCAAATGCGGTAACGTCATCACTGCCGCCGCCGGCAGGGAAACCGCCGTTAACGCCGCGGATTCCGCTGTCCGCGCCATCCGTATACGTTTGGAAGCTCCCGATGCCGAAACCGACGCTTTTCTCGGCATCCCTGCCGGCGCTTCGCCTGCCGAGGGCGGATTTCCTCCCGACGCTTTTTCCCTTACGCCCGCCCTGGCCGCCCTGCTTGCGGACTTGCCCGAACCGGCTCTTCCCCCGGTCCCCGTTGTTCCGGCCGGGCGGCCAGGTCCGTCCCTTATTCCGTTCCCGGCCTTTGCCGAATCGGGCCTTCGGGACTATCAGGGGAGGACCGTGGAGGAAAGTCTGGCGATGGTACGGGAACTCACCGGCTTTCCGTTGATGCCTGACGCCAAGCCTCAGTCTCCTTTCCTTGGCCGTGGTTTCTGGGCCGCCCTTATCAGGGGCGGGTATCAGGGAGCCGCGTATTATGTAGACCGGTATTTTCCGGCAGAATTTCAGAAGGATGTACGGATATGAATATGACGGCCGTATTCCGGTTTCTTTCAATTAATAAATACCGGCATGTTCCCCGTGCGGTAGCCGTTTTCAGGTTGCTGTCGGTTTTTGTTTTGTTCGCGGCCAGGGGGCCGCAGGTTTCCGCCCAGGTCCCGTTGCCCGGCGCTATCCCCGGCCAACCCGCCATACCGGGTCCCGCAGGCGTCCTGCTTCCCGGCCAGGCCGTAACACCGGGGCAGGTAGCCGTACCTGGTCCTGCGGGCGTTCCGTTGCCCGGCCAGGCCGTAACACCGGGGCAGACAGCCGTACCTGGTCCCGCAGGCGTCCCGTTGCCCGGTCAGGCCGTAGCGCCGGGGCAGACAGCCGTATCTGGTCCTGCGGGCGTTCCGCTTCCCGGCCAGGCCGTAACGCCCGGCCAACCCGCCGTACCTGGTCCCGCGGGCGTCCCGTTGCCCGGCCAGGCCGTAACACCGGGGCAGGCAGATGTACCGGGACCTTCGGGCGTCCCGCTTCCCGGCCAGCCCACAATGCCGGGGCAGACAGCCGTACCTGGTCCTGCGGGCGTCCCGTTGCCCGGTCAGGCCGTAACGCCGGGGCAGACAGCCGTACCTGTTATACCC
>JAIRSL010000015.1 GCA_031255475.1 Treponema sp. | reverse complement strand
GGGGAACTTGCGGCGGGATATGGAGGCGCGCCGGGAGAAGCCCTGGTGAAAAGCGCCGCGCTGATCCGGTCTTCCGGCATAGATCACGAATTCCGCAGCCTCGCCTTCCCCAACCGGTACCTTGCGCCGGAAGAAATCCCCGCCATGGCCGCCCTGGTTGACGACGCGCCCTGGTACTTCAGGCCCTTCCGTCCCGGAAACTGCCTGGACCCTTCCTGGGACAGCCTGGAGGCTCCGGGACCGGAAGAAACCGCCGCCTTGGCCCGGAAAGCCCGTGAAGCCGGCAAAAAGGGGATTGAACTCTAAGTCTTCTTGCGGTTGAATGGTTCCATGACTGCCGAAGAAAAAACCGCCCTGGCCAAAGCCCTTGATTTGGCCGATGATTACTTGCGGGACGGGTATGCCTGTGACCGGGGGGAATATGCCTTTACCGAAGATCCTCCGCAAAACAGCGTTACGGGCGCCGTTTTTAGCGCCGCGTCTCTTATAAATGCTTCTCCCTCCCGCCGGGGGCCTGCGGATTCCCTGGAAGCCCTGAAAGCGGATATATGCGGCTGTACCGCCTGCCCCCTGCATAAGACCAGGGAGAAAGTCGTGATCGGAGACGGTCCGGGCGGCCCGCTGGTCCTTATCCTGGGGGACGCCCCCGGCAGGGAGGACGAGGAAGCGGGTAAACCCTTCGCGGGACCGGCGGGAGAGTTGCTGGACCGTATGCTGGGCGCCATAGCCCTTTCCCGTGGGACGAACTGCTATCTTACCCATCTGATAAAGTGCCGGCCTCCCGAAGACGGAAACCCTTCCGCGTTCCAGACGGCGGCCGCCTGCGCCCCTTTCCTGAAACGGGAACTGGCCCTCCTCAAGCCTCTGGTTATCCTCGGTTTCGAGAGGGCAACCGGGGCCGGTATTCCGGAGGCTTTCAACTTCCTGAAAACCGCCGGAATTCCCTTTTTTTCGACCCATCACCCGGCGTTGATTCGATCCGATGAAGGGCTGAAACGGCCGGCATGGGAAAAACTCAAAACCCTCAGTTCAACTCTGACCGGCCTTGACCGGGATTACGCCGGCGCCCTCAGAACCGCCGGGAGAACCTGACCGTGCCCTCTTCTTCCCCGGCCATGGAACAAGATGGTTCCCCGGCCGGCTATCTGGACATTGTTTTCGACATCCCCCTGAACCGGCCCTTTACGTATCTGAAAGACGCCGGGGGCGTTGCCGCGCCGGGAAAGCGGGTGATGGTCCCTTTCGGCAAGCGGGAAACCCTGGGATACGTCACCGGCCGGCGGGAAGCCCCTCCTGCGGGGGTAGATCCCGGCAACATAAAGGCGGTACGCCGGGTTGTGGACAAGGAACCCGTTTTCGATGAGGAAGACCTTGCCCTGGCCCGCTGGGTATCGGGGTACTACCTCTGCGGCCTGGGAGAAGCCCTGTCGGCCATGATCCCCTCGGGAAGGCGGGCCGCGGCGTTTTCCGCCTTTTCCGACGAGGTTGAAGAAATAGCGGAGAACGCCCTGGAACTTTCGGATGAACAGCGCCGGGCCCTGGAAGCCCTGACCGGCGGAGAGGCGTCCGGCGTTTCGGCGGCTGGCCGGTTCTACATCTACGGCATTACCGGGTCGGGGAAGACCGAGGTGTTTCTGCGGGCGGCGGAATACATGCTCAACGCGGGGAAATCGGTGATCTATCTGGTCCCGGAAATCTCCCTGACCCACCAGACCGCCGAAGCCATAGGCAGGCGCTTTGGCCGGGCGGCGGCCACGATTCATTCGGGGATGAGCCCCAGCGCCCGGCTTCACGAGTGGTTCCGCATACGCCGGGGAGAGGTCCGCATCGTGGTGGGTCCCCGGAGCGCGGTCTTTGCCCCGGCGCGGAATTTGGGGCTCATCATCATAGACGAGGAACAGGACGGATCCTATAAGTCCGGGAATACCCCCCGGTATCATGCCCGCCAGGTAGCCATGTACCGGACCGCCCGGGAAAAGGCCCTGCTCGTCATGGGGTCCGCAACCCCTTCGGCGGAGGCGTGGAAATTCATCGCCGACGGAGGCATAGTCCGGCTGGACCTGTCCCGGCGGCTTTCCGGCGGTACGCCGCCCGAAGTGATCCCCATAAGCCTGGAACGCACCGACGGCTGCCTTTCCCGGGAACTTCAGGAGGAGATACGGAAGACCGCCGCCCTGGGAAGGCAGACCATCCTCTTCCTCAACCGCCGGGGCTTCGCCTATTTCTACCATTGCCGGGATTGCGGGTACGAACTCTCCTGCCGCCACTGTTCGGTATCCCTGACCTACCACAAAGACCGGGGCCGGGCGGTCTGCCATTACTGCGGGTATTCCGTAACGCCCCCCCGTGCCTGTCCCCAATGTGGCTCTCTGGAAGCGGGGTTCACCGGTTTCGGCACGGAGATGATAGAGGAAGAAACCGCCCGGACCTTTCCGGATCTGCGGATCGCCCGAATAGACGCCGATTCCCTGGGTAAGAAGGGAAGCCTTAAGGAGATACTGGACCGTTTCAGAGCCGGGGAAATAGACCTGCTCCTGGGGACCCAGATGGTCGCCAAGGGGCTCAATTTCCCCGGCGTACGCCTGGTGGGGGTGGTTCTGGCGGACACGGGCCTCCATCTTCCGGACTTTCGGGCGGCGGAACGGACCTTCTCCCTCATCGTTCAGGTAGCCGGCCGGGCGGGCCGCTATTTTCCGGATGGTAAGGTGATAGTTCAAACCCTGCGTCCCCGTGAGCCGGCCATTACCCGTTCCTGCGCCCTGGATGTGGAGGGCTTCTTTGCCGCCGAACTTGCCCAGCGGCAGGCCCTGGGGTTTCCCCCCTATTCGCGGCTCATCAGGTTCACCGTCCGTTCCAGGGACGCGCTTAAGGCGGACAAGGCCGTGAACCGCATCGCCTTCCTCGCCCGTTCTCTGCTTCCGCCGGACGCCGACATGCTGGGTCCCGCCGAATGTCCCATAGGCGTCATTGCCGGCAATCACCGCAGACAGCTCCTTCTCCGCGGACCGGCCATGGGGCCCCTCCACGGAGCCGCCCGGGCCATCCTTACCCGTTACGAAAGGGGGAAGGACGGCCGCGTATACCTGGAGGTAGACGTGGACCCGGTGAGCCTGTTGTGAGCGCAAATTGAAACATTCCGGGCGCGTACCCCGACATTAGGATGAAAAATTTTTAAAATCCAAGAAAAATTTGTTGCAATTTTTTCCAAACACCTGTAAACTGAAGCTGTTCCAAAACTGAAGTTTTAGAACAGCAACTCTAAAAATTTGCAATTTCATCGGACTAACAGTCCGTAGGTTAAAAGTTTGAGAAACTGTAAGAGCCTGATCCAAACTTGTGTACATTAAGTGTATACAGGTAATTAGTCTTGGAATAAGCTCAACTAAATGAAAATTTACAAGTATCAGGTGGCAAGATGTTTAGGAACTGTAAGAAAGCGCGGGTGGATTTCTTCCGGATAAGACTAGAGACTGTTGCTTTGTCCGTATCCCCCCCCCCCCTATAATTTTTTTTTATTGGGCCGTCAATTCCTTAATTTCCGCGATTTTACCCGGAGAGTGCCCTATGGTACTTTCCGGGTTTTTTATAATTTCATCCAAACAAGGAGCGTCTTTATGAAAATGAAGCCTAAAAAAGCGGGTCTCCGTATTTTGGGGATAGGGTTCCTGATCTGTACCCTGATCACCCTGTGGGCCTGTGGAGAAAACCCCCTACTTAATGATCAGATTCCTGTTACCGGGATAAGTATTCCCTCTACCCGGAATCTGGTGGTGGGAGATGACTTCACCCTTACGGTGACATACACTCCGGCCAATACCACCCAGCAGGGTGTTACCTGGAAGAGCAGTGATTCCGAGGTGGTAACGGTTTCCGAGGGGAAAGTTACCGCCGTGGGTACCGGGACGGCGACCATTACGGCAACGTCAACCGCGGACAGCAAAATAACCGCAACCTGCGAGGTAACCGTAGTGACAGATTCGGTACCCCTGACCGGGATAAGTATTCCCGCCACCCATAATCTGCTAGTGGGCGGCGACTTCACCCTTACGGTGACCTACACTCCGGCCAATACCACCCAACAGGGTGTTACCTGGATAACCAGTGATTCCGAGGTGGCGATGGTTTCCAATGGGAAAATTACCGCCGTGGGCCCCGGGACGGCGACCATTACGGCAACGTCAACCGCGGACAGCAGTATAACTGCGGCCTGCGAGGTAACCGTGGTGACAGACCCGGTACCCCTGACCGGGATAAGT
>JAIRSL010000330.1 GCA_031255475.1 Treponema sp. | reverse complement strand
GTTCTCCGGGCCCCAATTTGGCGCCGCAACCGCCTGAAGTACAGTTGGAAAGCAGGCTTACAGGATTTTCCCGGTTCATAAAAAAAGTATACAGCCTCTTTTAAAACGCCGCAAGTTATTGTGCTGCCTCATCGAAAACAGGGATACCACGAGGAGGGCGTTCACGGAGATAACGGCGAAAGAAACCAGCCGGCAGCCGCGTTGTCCGGCAGCCTGTAGATATTCCCTATAGGAATATTCTGCCACATGAGGCTGTTCCCCCCCCGGGAAGGCAGGATAAACGCATAGAAAATCAACAACCTCACCCTGAAGCTCCCCCGCGAAAGGATATGTATCCGGCCTCTGGATATTTTTGGAAAGGCGGGGTATTCTTTACGCCAATATTTTAATCCAGGAGACATACATGGAATTTGCTGCTATAGAAGCGGGCCTGTTGTCGGTTATCCCGCCGCTGATGGCTATTTCGCTGGCCCTGATTACTAAAGAAGTGATTTTTTCCCTGCTTCTCGGCATTATGTCCGGGACCCTCATCTACAGCGTCGCTTCGGGAACCGGGGTCCTTGGGGCCTTTCATATTACCGTTGATCTGATGATCGCCAAGGTCGGGGATAACGCCTCTATGATCATCTTCCTTGCCATGCTTGGCGCGCTGGTAGCCCTCGTTACCAGGGCGGGAGGATCCAGGGCTTATGGCGCCTGGGCTGCCGGACGTTTGAAAACCCGGCGTTCCGTAAGCCTTGCGGCTTGTTTCCTGGGCATCCTCATTTTTATTGATGATTACTTTAACTGTCTTACCGTGGGTACGGTTATGAGGCCCGTGACGGATCGCCATAAGATTTCCAGGGAGAAGCTGGCGTATATCATCGACGCTACGGCCGCGCCGGTCTGCATTATAGCCCCTATTTCTTCCTGGGCGGCTTCGGTTATTTC
This sequence comes from Treponema sp., assembly GCA_031255475.1. Classification (GTDB taxonomy): domain Bacteria; phylum Spirochaetota; class Spirochaetia; order Treponematales; family Breznakiellaceae; genus JAIRLK01. Next base: position 7,615 of record JAIRSL010000330.1, on the reverse strand, counting down.
TTATTATCCCACAGGTCAGGGCGTTTCCGGAATGCAGGCTTTTGTGGGGTCCATCCCCATGAACCTCTATGCGGTGCTAACCTTGTTTATGATTATCTGGATGAGCTTACGGCGCGACAGTGATTTTGGCCCCATGGCCGAAGTCCAGAGAAGGGCGGAAGCCGGCGATGCCGGCGTTGCGGAAAAATACGACGCGGATAACGAGCTTGCCCGCATCCATGTTTCCGACAAAGGCAGGGTGCTCGATCTTATCGTGCCGGTAGCGTTTCTGGTGGTTTTCTCGATCCTCGCCATGCTTTTTTACGGCGGTTTCTGGTCCGGGGAAGGCAAGTCCCTGTTCGACGCCTTTGGGGACACCGATGCCGGCTCGGCCTTGTCCCTGGGCGGCTTCGCGTCCCTCTTTACGGCTTTTATCCTGTTCGTTCCCCGCCGCCTTATGAAGTTCACCGAATTTTTCGCCGCCATTACGAGCGGAGTTAAGTCCATGGTACAGGCCATGCTCATCCTCGCTCTGGCCTGGACCATCAGCGGGGTTTGCAGAGATCTCCTTTCCACGGGGCCGTATGTCGCGGGTTTGGTGGAACAGTCGCATCTTCCCGTTGTTTTTATTCCCGTTGTCATGTTTGTTATCGCCGCGGGACTTTCCTTTGCCACCGGTACTTCCTGGGGAACTTTCGGCATACTTATCCCTATCACCATTTCTGTCTGCGATCTTGTAGCGCCCTGGCTTTCCATTACTTCCCTGTCCGCGGTCCTCGCGGGTTCCGTGTTCGGAGATCACTGCTCGCCTATTTCCGACACAACGATTCTGTCGTCAACCGGCGCGGGGTGCCGGCACATCGATCACGTGTCCACGCAGATTCCCTACGTCCTTACCGTGGCCGTGGTCTGCTGTATAGGCTACTTCATCGCCGGCGTCACGGCTCCCCTGGGGTACATCGTCAGCGTTGCCGTCACCCTGCCCGTAAGCTTTGGGCTTTTGATTGTATTACTGCTCCTGCTGCCCAAGGCGCTGTCCAAACGGAGCCGCGGCGGACAGGACCCCGCTTACGCTGCCGGCAGAATATAACGCGGTTGTTGACGGGAACCGGCGGATGCTGAAAACCGCCGGAAAGGAATTGTCATGAAAAGCGGCTTTCCCCACGGCAGGGTTGTTCTTGTGACCGGCGCTTCTTCGGGCATAGGCGCGGCGGCGGCGTCCCTTTTTGCGGAAAACGGGTACGTCGTGTACGGCGCTTCCCGCCGGGGCGTGATCCCCCATACGGGCGGCGAAACGGCCTTCCCCGGTCCCAAGCCGCGTCCCTTGATCATGGACATTACGCGGGACGACAGCGTTACCGCCGGGGTGGCGGAAGTCCTTCGCAATGAGGGGCGGCTTGACATCCTGGTACACGCCGCCGGGGACGGCCTTTACGGCCCCATTGAGGCGAGCGCGGCCGAAGACGCCCGGCGGCAGATGGATGTCAATTACTTCGGCGCTCTCCGCCTTTTGAACGCGGCGCTCCCCGTCATGCGTAAACAGGGAAAGGGCCTTGTTGTCCTGGTAGGTTCCGTGGGCGGCGTCTTCAGTATTCCCTATCAGACCCTCTATTCAAGTTCCAAGGCGGCTGTCGCCATGCTGGGAGACGGCCTCCGGCTGGAACTTAAGCCCTTCAACATTCAAAGCGTTGTCATTCTGCCCGGCGATGTCAGGACCGGGTTTACCCAAGCCAGGCGGCCGGTACGGAATCCCTGCCCGGAGGCCTACCGGAAAGCCATGGGCAAGGCGGTGTCCCGCATGGAACAGGACGAACAGAACGGCGTGGACCCCTTCAAGATCGCCCGGCTTATCCTGAAGGCCGCCCAAAGCCGCCGGCCCGGAGCCCGTATCGTTGCGGGGGCTGTCCCGCGTTTTCAGGTCTTCATGAACCGGGTCCTGCCCTATGCCGCCGTGGAATGGCTGATACGGCGGATTTACCTGGGATAAGGGGATTTCCGGCCCGGCGGGACTATAGCGGGACTATAATTGTAGAAACTCCCATAATCGGGTAACGTATCCCTATGATAACTATCGCGTTCACCGGGGGCGGTACGGGGGGGCATATCTTTCCCGGCCTGGCCGTGGCCGCATACCTCCGGAAACTGACACCCTGCCGCATTTTCTGGATAGGTGCAAAAGCCGGCATGGATCGCGGCATTGTGGAAGAAGCCGAGCTGGAATTTTTCGGCGTCCCTGCGGGCAAACTCAGGCGGAATTTCTCGTTACGGAATTTTATCGATGTTTTTAAGGTCCTTGGAGGATTCCTGGCGGCCCGGAAGATCCTGAAGCGGGAAAAGCCCCTGCTCCTCTTTTCCAAGGGAGGATTTGTCAGCGTCCCTCCCTGCGCGGCGGCGGCTTCCCTGAAAATACCGGTGTTTACCCATGAATCCGATTACAGCCCCGGCCTTGCCACCAGGATAAACGCGAAGTTCGCCCGGCGTATCTTTACCACATTTCCGGATACCGCCGCCTTTTTCCCCGCCGCGTTCCGGGAGCGGGTTGTCCTTGCGGGAAACCCCATACGCCCGGAATTCCGTTCCGGCGATCCTGCTCTGGGCAGGGCCTTTTTGGGGGCCGGTGAGGGGGACCGCGTCCTCCTCGTCCTGGGGGGGAGCCTTGGGGCCAGGCAACTCAACGAACTGGTCCGCGCCGCCCTTCCGGGGCTTACCGGCCTGTATGTGGTGGTCCATCAGACCGGCCCTAAAGCCGGGTGGGACATCCCCGCAAGCGGGCGCTACAAGCCCTATCCCTTCATCAGGGGGGAACTCCCCCATGTCATCGCCGCGGCCGAACTTATCCTGTGCAGGAGCGGCGCGGGGACGGTCTGGGAGTGCGCGGCCGCGGGGAAACCCCTGATACTGGTTCCCCTGGCCGGTTCGGGAACCCGCGGGGATCAGGAGGAAAACGCCCGGTATCTGGAAAAAGAAGGCGTTGCGGTGGTGTTGTCCGGAGACGTAACGCCGGAAACGCTCCTGGAGACGGCGCGTATCCTGGCGGGGGACGGGGAAAAGCGGAAAGCCATGGGAGAAGCGGCTCTCCGGTTTGCCGCTCCCGACGGGGCGCGGATCATCGCCGGGGCGATACGGGAAGCCGTGGAAGCCTGAGGGCGCGGATTGCGGCGTCCAGGCCCTGCATAAAAAACCGGAAGCGTGATACAATGATATAATTATGGAAGTAATAGACATTATTTTTGCGATTTTTATTCTGATAATTATCGTCCGTTGCGCCCTGAGGGGGTTTGTCGAAGAAGTGATGTCCATGGCGGGGCTGGTATTGGGATTTGGAGCCGCGTTTTTCTTTCATAAGAAAGGGGCGGCTTTTCTTGTAGAGCGGTATATACCGGATGTGAGGATTCTGCCGGAGGTTCTGGCTTTTGCCGCCATCTTCCTTATCGTGTTTTTGGGGATTAAATTCCTTGAATTTATCCTTAAGGATATCATCACCCGGATTCATGCGAGCGGAGCGGATCGGTTTCTGGGCGCGGTTTTCGGCTTTATCGAAGGGATTGTCCTGGTTGCCCTGGTGATTTTCGTCCTCACTATACAGCCCCTGTTTGACGCGAAACCTCTGATGGACAAAAGCTATTTTGCCCGGACGCTGACGCCGTTCATCGGGGAGGCAAGGAATTCCTTCCGGTTCCCCGGAGGAGTATAGCCGGTGTTCGAAAACATCCTGGGGCAGGAAGCGGTTATCAGGCTGGCCGAAGATATACGTCACGATATTCTGGCGCCGTCCATGCTGTTCCGGGGCCCCCGCGCGTCCGGAAAGGGGACCGCCGCCCTTGAACTGAGCCGGGTCCTTTCCTGTGAAAAACCCGGTTTAAATAAGCCGTGGAAGTGCTCGTGCCCGGCCTGTCATCATCACCGCTTCCTCTACCACCCGGACCTTCTGGCCTTGGGATCCCGTCTTTTTTCCGCGGAAATAGCCGCCGCCGCCGCCGCGTTTACCCTCTGCCCCTCCGATGCCGCGGTACGGGCCCTCTACATCCGCGCGATACGGAAACTCGTCCTGCGCTTTTCCCCGGTCCTTTGGGAAGACGAGCCCAAGGCCGGCAAACTCGCCCCAATCCTTACGGCTCTGGAAGGGGACCTGGACGAAATCTTAGCCAGGCATGAAGGGGAGGCGGAGGCCGGTTCCCCGAAAGACATCAAATGGGCGGAGAAGATCGTCAAATCCATAGGTAAAAACGCCCTGAACCTTGAAGCCGAAGGAATCGCCGATTTTATCCCTGTGGGGCAGATCAGAAGGGCCGCCTACTGGAGCCGCCTTGCGCCCCAGGGAAAGCGGAAGCTGCTCCTCATCGAAAACGCCGACCGTATGCAGGACGCTTCCCGGAACGCCCTCCTCAAGATACTGGAGGAACCGCCGGACGATACGGTTATCGTCCTCACCACCGCCCACGGAGACGCGCTGCTCCCTACCATCCTGTCCCGCCTGCGGCCCTACCGGTTCCACCTCCGTTCCCCGGAGACGGAAAAAGAAGTGCTCCGCCGGGTGTTCCGCGCCGGTACGGCCGCTTCCGGCAAAGAAGCGTCCATCGGCGGGTATCTGGATTCCTTCCTGCCGGTTTCCGGGGAAGCCCTGTACCCGCTGGCGGCTTTTTTCGCGGCGTCGGCGGCCTACCGGGGGGCGCGGGCCCTGTTCGGCGCCGGCCTTTCTTCCCTTCCGGCGGAATTGGAAGCCCTGGGGAAGTACGCCGCCGGCATCGCCGAAAAAGCCGGCCTGGAACGCCGCGCCGGGGATACGGGCGCTTGTGTGACGGCGGTTCTTAAAGGCGCGGAAGACTTTAAGGCGCCGGGACTGTTCGCCCAGTTTCTGGGGGCCCTGCTTTCCGTGATTTCCGGCGGCCTGCGGAACGTTCCCCCCTCTCCAGGCGGGGCGGCCTTTGCGGACATCTGGCGGAAAGCGGCTTCCGAAGCGGCTCTGGCCGCGGGAACCTACAACCAGACGCCGGCCCTGGTCCTGGACCGGCTCTGTACGGAACTGACGCGGAGGATGACGGCCCTTTACCGTGCGCCGTCCACAGCGCCATGAGGGATTTTATCAAACGGGCCTTAAAGAAACTCGGCAAACTCACTTCCGAACAGATACGGGATCTCCTGGTTTCCGCGGCCGGTGAAATAGACCGCCTTGAAACGGTCCTGGATTCCCTGAACGAAGGCTTATTGGTCTGCGATACCCGGCATCACCTGGTGATGGTGAATAAATACACCGAACGGTTCCTTCCCGTTTCTTTCCATGAATACGAGAACGGACCGGTCTGGACCCTGGTGCGGGACGAAAGCATCCGGGAATTCCTGGAGACCACGCTGACCAACGGCGACCGGGTGGAAGAGCGCGAATTTGACGCGGAATTCAAGGGCCTGCACCGGCTCCTCAGCATCAGCGTTTTGCCCCTGGTCCGGGACCGCAAGGTATCGGGATCCCTCATCTATATCGAGGACATTACCGAAAAACGGGGAAAAGAAGCCCGTCTGAGGAGGGTGGAAAACCTGGCGAGCCTTACCACCCTGGCGGCGGGGGTTGCCCACGAGATAAAGAATCCCCTGGGTTCCCTTTCCATTCATGTGCAGTTGATTCAGAAGGCCCTGGCCGCGAACCGGGAAATGTTTTTTAAAGCCCACCCGGACGGCGTGGACGGCATAGAACAGCAACCCTCCGGGTATTTCGACGTGCTGGATAAGTACATCGTCGTAATCAACGAAGAGATAGACCGCCTTAATCACATCGTGGTAGATTTCCTGTTCGCCGTTCGTCCCATGGACATGGATTTCCGCGAGGGGAACGTCAACACGCTTATCGGCGAACTGGTGGAATTCGTCAAATACGAACTGGATGAAGAGCGGATTGAATGTGTTCTTGAACTTGACGAAAAAATTCCGGATATTGATTTTGACGAACGGTTCATGAAACAGGCCCTCCTTAACCTGATTAAAAATGCCATTGCCGCCATGTCCGACGGCGGTACGCTTACCATTAAAACAGGCGGTACGGATACGGAAATTCAAATCGCCATCTGCGATACCGGAACGGGCATACCTGACGAAAACCTTTCCAAAATTTTCGAACCCTATTTTACCACCAAGGACACCGGTTCTGGTCTCGGCCTGACGCTGGTCTTCAAGATAATCAAGGAACACAAGGGCGAAGTGAGCGTAAAATCCCGGCAGGGCGAAGGGTCCTGCTTCATCATTACCCTGCCGGTCCCGCAGAAAGAAACCAGGCTGTTGGGGTATGAAGGAGAGCGCGGTGAAGTTTAAACTTTTGGTTGTCGATGACGAGAAGAACATCCGGGAAGGCCTCGCGGCGTCCCTCAGGATGGACGGCTACGAGGTGGAAACCGCCGCCGCCGGGGACGAAGGCTGGAGGCGCTTTCAAAAGGGGGACATAGACCTGGTGATCACCGATCTCCGTATGCCCGGCATTTCCGGGGAAGAACTCCTCAAGCGGGTGAGTGCCGAAACCCCCGGAGTCCCCGTCATCGTCCTTACCGGTCACGGTACGGTAGAAAACGCCGTAACCGCCATGAGGAGCGGCGCCTACGACTTTCTTACCAAGCCGGTAAACCTGGAACGCCTGTCCCTGTTGGTAAAACGGGCCTTGCAGAACCGGGAACTGGCGCTCCGCCACCACCGGCTTGAGGAAGAACTGGAACACAAGAAGCGGTTCGAGACCATCATAGGGACCAGCGTCCCCATGCGCCGGGTCTTTGACACCATAAGCCGCGCCGCCCCCGCCAAGGCGTCGGTGCTTATCACCGGCGAATCCGGTGTCGGCAAGGAACTGGTGGCCGATGCCATCCACGAGCTTTCCCCCCGGAAAGGCAAGCCCCTTATCAAGGTCCATTGCGCGGCTCTGGCCGCAAGCCTTTTGGAAAGCGAGCTTTTCGGCCACGAAAAGGGGGCTTTTACCGGGGCGGTCTCCCGTATGCGCGGCCGCTTTGAGCTGGCCAACGAGGGGACCCTCTTTCTCGACGAAATCGGCGAAATCGATCAGAACATACAGATCAAGCTGCTACGGGTACTCCAGGAAAAAAAATTCCAGCGGGTAGGCGGGGAAGACACCATAGAGGTGGATGTCCGCATCGTTGCCGCCACAAACAAGGACCTTAAAACGGAAATCGAGAAGGGCAATTTCCGGGAAGACCTTTACTTTCGCCTGAACGTGGTGAACATCCACGTCCCTCCCCTGCGGGAGCGCAGGGACGACCTTCCCCTTCTTATCAGCGCCTTCCTTAAAGAATTCGCCGTGGAAAACGGTAAACCCGTGGAAGGCATGGACGACAAGGTCCGGGCCGCCCTTTACGCCTACGACTGGCCGGGTAACGTGCGGGAACTGCGGAACTGTATAGAAAGCGCGGTGGTCATGTCCAAAGGCCCGGTCATTACCGAAGGGGACCTGCCCCCCACCCTGAGAAACCAGAACGATGAAGGGTGGATACGCATTCCCCTGGGTACCGCTCTGGAAGACGCGGAGCGGATCATCATCCGGGATACCCTTTCTTCCCTTAAAGGCAACAAGAGCCGGACGGCGGAAGTCCTTGGAATAGGCCGCAAAACCCTGCACCGGAAACTCGCCGGCCCCGGAGAGGACGCG
>JAIRSL010000269.1 GCA_031255475.1 Treponema sp. | reverse complement strand
TCCGGTCCCTCCACCGCGTCAATCCGTTAATTGTTTGCTGCCTAAAGAAGAGAAGGGCGGAACGGCCGAGAGGAAACCTTTCGGAAATATGCCGCGCAGGATTGTAATGTTAAATTGCTACCGTACCATCGCAACGCAAAATATCACCGCCGGATTCATCTTCCCAGGAGAAAGGGGGCAAGGCGGGCCGGTTTCGCGGAAGCAACGGTAAAATTATCCGGCGTCGCTCACCAGGTTTTTCATGATATAATCCCGGCGCTCGGGAGTGTTCTTCCCCATGTAGAATTTCAAGACCTGGGGGACCGCTTTAAGGGTATTCACGGACACCGGCACAAGGCGCATATCTTCCCCTATGAACTGGCCGAACTCCTTGGGGTTGATCTCTCCCAGCCCCTTGAACCGGGTCACCTCGCTCGCGTTTCCCAGGGCGGCCACCGCTTCGTCCCGTTCTTTCTCGTTGTAACAGTACCGGGTTTCCTTTTTATTCCGCACCCGGAACAGGGGGGTCTCCAGGATAAAGATGCGGCCGGAAGTCACCAGTTCCTCGAAATACGAAAGGAAGAAGGTGAGAAGGAGGTTCCTGATATGAAAGCCGTCAAAGTCCGCGTCGGTAGCGATTACGATGCGGGCGTACCGGAGGCCCTCAATGTCGTTCTCTATGCCCAGAGCCATCATCATGTTGTAGAGTTCCTCGTTCTTGTAAATGGCCGTCCGCTTTTTGGCGTACATATTCTCCACCTTACCCCGGAGGGCAAAAATGGCCTGGGTCATCACGTCCCGGCTCGACACCATGGAACCCGACGCCGAATCCCCTTCGGTAATGAAAATCGTGGAAGTCCCACCCTTGTCCCCGTCTTCCAGATGGTACTTACAGTCCTTGAGCTTGGGAATCTTGAGGGTTATCTTTTTGGCCGCTTCCCGCGCTTCCTTCTTTACCGCGTTGAGTTCCGTCCTGAGCTTCTCGTTGGCCATGACCTTCTGCTCCAGAGGCTTGGCGGCTTCCGGGTTTTTGTGCAGCCAGTCTTCAACGGCGTCCTTGGTCTCCTGCACCAGCCAGGAGCGTATGTCCGAATTCCCCAGCTTGTTTTTGGTCTGGCTTTCAAAAACCGGACTCTTGATCTTAACCGCCACCGCCGCGATGACGCCTTCCCGCACGTCCTCGCTGCGGTAGTCCTTCTTGAAAAACGCCTGAATCCCCTTGAGAAACCCTTCCTTAAAGGCCGAAAGATGGGTCCCTCCGTCGGAGGTGAACTGGCCGTTCACGAAGGAGAAATATTCCTCCCCGTAGTTATTGGTATGGGTAAAGGCGAATTCCAGTGAACCGGGATTCACCGGACTCTGGTTCGCAGAACCTTGGTTCACGGAACCGGAGGCGGGCGGCTTCCCCTTGTAATAGCCTATGGGATAAATGCAGGCTTCTCCCGTTTCTTCCGTAAGAAGATCAAAGAGCCCCTGCCGGGAAACATACGATTTACCGTTGAAAGAAAGGGTAAGCCCCGTGTTAAGATAGGTATAATTCAGAATACGGCGCTCGATAAACTCCAGATTGAATTCGTAGTCCCCAAAAACTTCCCTGTCCGGGATAAATTCCACGTACGTGCCGTTTTTCTGCTGCTCCTTGAGCCTTCCCTTCCGCTCGCCTTTCAGCACCCCCCGCTCGAACACCGCTTCGGCAAACGCCCCGTCCCGTATGGAAATCACCCGGAAGCGGGAGGACAGGGCGTTTACCGCCTTGGTCCCCACGCCGTTAAGCCCCACGGAAAACTGAAACACATCGTCATTGTACTTGGCCCCGGTATTAATGACCGACACGCACTCCACGAGCTTCCCCAAGGGTATGCCCCGGCCGAAATCCCGGACCCTTACAACGCCGTCTTTCACCTGCACGTCGATGAGCTTCCCGTTCCCCATGATGTACTCGTCTATACCGTTATCTATGACTTCTTTTAAAAGGATGTAGATACCGTCATCGGGGTTGGAACCGTCCCCCAGGCGGCCTATGTACATCCCGGTCCGCAGCCGTATGTGTTCCAGGGACGAAAGGGTCTTGATCTTCGATTCGTCGTAGACCGGGGAAGCCGCCGGTTTGGACTGAGCGGCCGTTTTATCCGGCTTGCCGGGCTTTTCCGGGGGAAGCCCCGCGCCCTTCACCGCCGCCTTTTTCGCCAGTGCTTTCGCCAAGCCTCCGGTTTGTACAGCAGGTTTTACCCCGGCAACATTCGTTTTTGCCGTTTTTTTCGCATTCCCGGCGACCGGGGCGGTTTTATTCTCACGTTTTACAGGCATAGTTCCTCAATACATAGGGCTTTAAGCCGGTTCCAAAGCTAATTGGCCATGCCGACACGCACAGTTTTGGAACAGGCTCTTTTTTATACGACTTTTATTCGAGTATACCCATAAAAAAGGCGGAATTCAAGGCGCGTTTGAGGATGATGGTTCGAAAGATGATGGTTCGTTACCTGTCGCAGGAAAAAAATGTGTAAGAATGGCGTTTTTTGTTCGTATATGCCAAGAATTGGAACCTTTTGTCGTTTTTTCTAAAAAAATGGTTGACGCAAAGCCCTTTTGGGTTGATAATGATTTTATCTTTAAGGTTTATGGAGGATTTATAGATGAAAACAGTAAAATATCTTCTTTTGATGGTATTAATACTGGCGATGTCTGCTGCGGTTTTTGCGGGCGGCGGTCAGGCGAACCGGGAGGCGGCCGGCACCAAAGGGTTTAAGGTCGCGTCCCACAACGCTATCATTGAAGGCAACGCCTATCGTGCGGTCTATGAAGATCAGATGACCGAGGCGGTCAGGACATTGCAGGCCCAGGGGGTAATCGGGACCTACGCCACTTTTACCTCCAACAACGATCCGGCGGTGGAGTCCCAGCAGGTCGAACAGACCGTTAATGAAGGGTATGACATCATTATCGTTAACCCCATCGCAGCCAACGGGTTGGATCCTATCATCGCCAAAGCTCTACAGGCGGGGATTACCTATGTGAACGCGGACTGTGAATATGAATCCGACAGGATCCTCAACGTGGTGGTGGATCAGAAGGAATGGGCCCGGATACAGGCGGAGTTTGTCATCAAAACTCTGGGCCGGGGGAAACGGGTCATCCAGTTCAACGGGATCGACGGTAACTCCGCTTCCGAAATGAGGAACGAAGTCTGGCAGCGGGAACTGAGAGGCGCGGGGCTTGAAATCGTAAGGACCGTGGCCCACAACTGGAACGATACGGATTCCAAGCGGATCATGAGTGAAATCATCGCTTCCGGTCTCCAATACGACGGAATTATCAATCAGGAAGCGGCCACGGGTATTCTCGGGGCCATCGAAGAGGCGCAGGTTCCCTATCCGGGCTGCATCACCTCTTCCGAGGAAATCGCCTGGATCCG
>JAIRSL010000252.1 GCA_031255475.1 Treponema sp. | reverse complement strand
GTGGATGTTGACGCTTTCGATCCCCGCAATGGAAAGCCCCGCGTCTTCAACTTCCTTTTTTAGGGCAAGAATGGCGTCTTTTTCCCAGACCTCCCCGGGCAAAGTTCCGTAAAGGGTGGCGATAACGCCGGTAACGCCGGGAACTTGCCGAATCTGTTCCAGGGTTACCGAATCATAGCCGGTTCCGAACCAGCGCATGGTCATTTGCATGGCATACTCCTCAATTATTGTAAAATTATACCGGCTATCCGCCGAATATCATGTTGGGTATCCACAGTACCACACCGGGAATGAATACCAGAATCGCCAGTTCCAGCAGCACCGCCGCCAGGAAGGGAATACTTTCCTTCGTGTACTCTTCCACGGGACACTTGATGATGCCGCATACCGTATAGAGGGCGGACCCAATCGGCGGGGTCATCACCCCCAGGGTTACTACCGTTGCCATGAGTACGCCAAAGTGTACCGGGTCTATGCCCATGCTTTTTACCACGGGCAGGAAAATCGGCGTTAAAAGCAGGAAGTTTACGTTGCTGTCCACGAACATACCGGTAATAAAGAGGAAACCGATCATGATGAGTACCATGATCTGGGAATTTTCGGTGATGCCGAAGAGGAAGCCGCTTAAAACCGCGGGGGCTTTTACCCAGGTGATAGCGTAGCTGAACGGCCCGGACATGGCAATGATCAGCATGATGGCCCCGTTATCTTTCAAAGTGGTGATAAGGGCGTCTCTGAAATTCTTCCAGGTCAGTTCTTTATAGACAAATTTTCCGATGAGGATGGCATACACCACCGCGAAGGCCCCGGATTCCGAGGGAGTAAACACCCCAAAGCGGATTCCTACAATAAGGATAACCGGGAACAAGAGCGCCCAGATGGACTCTTTCAGGTTATCCAGCAGTTCCCGCAGGGAGAGTTTCGGCGCATCGGGCCGGGGAGGATCGTATCGCTTGATGCGGGAGGTAATGGTGGTCGTAGTCATGAGAAAGATCATCATGAGGACGCCGGGGATAAGGCCCGCGGCAAACAGCCGCCCGATGGAAACCTCGCCCACAAACCCGAAGATGATAAGCCCCAGGCTGGGGGGGATGGTGGCGGTGATCAGGGCGGTAATACAGTTTACCGCCGTGATATACCCCTTACTGTACCCTATACGCATCATCTCAGGCCCCAATATCCGGGTCTCCATGGCGGCGTCGGCGGTCGCCGATCCCGACACTCCGCCCATGAGGGTGCTCATTACGACGGAAATCTGGGCGGTGCCTCCGTACATGCGCCGGGTAAGCAGGCGCGCCAGGCTCAAAAGCCGGCTGGTGATCCCCGATACGTTCATCAGGTTTCCGGCGAAGATGAAGAAGGGCACCGCCAGAAACGCGAAGGACTGGCTTTGGGACACGATCATCTGGGTGGCGGTCTCGAAGTTGAGGTACGGCACGGAAGAAAAATAGGCGAACCCCGCGATGCCGATCACGAAGGCGATGGGCATACCCAGCACTAAAAACAGAACAAAACAAATGATCAACAGGGTCATTTTTCGCCTCCTGCTGTTTCTTTCATATTAAAGTTCATAATACAACGCCGTATTTTAAGTGCGGTAGACACGATCATCGAAGACCCGGCAACCACCAAACTCAGCGTAACCAGGGAATAGGGAATGGGGATGGACTGATAGGTCCGCAGCTTCTCGGTTACCGCCAGCCGGATGCCGAAAACGGCGATAAGCGCCAGGGCGCCCATGATAATAAGGTAGATAGTGATTTCGATGATTTTTTGTACTTTCAGGGGAAACCGGCGGGTTACGAGGTCAACGCCTATCAACTGCCCGCTCCGCCAGGCAATGTCCGCCCCCAGGAACGCCGTCCACGCGAGGAGGAACATGGCGAGATCGATGTTCCACGACATGGAGACCCGGAAAAAACGCAGGATAGCGGATATAAAGACGAAGGCAACCAGAAATAAGAAACCGGTACCGCAGACGAATACCTCTGCCTTACAAAGAGCGTGATATATTTTCCGCATATTTACCTCCGAAAGAAAATGGCCGGGGAACGGCGTCCCCGGCTGAAAGCATTAAAGCCCCAGTTCTTTGAACAGCCTGTCCTTAAGGCCGGCGGAGAATCCCAAATCGTTGTTGGCGTACAGCGGATCAATGGCGGCCTGGAATACGCTCAAGTCCACTTCGGTAACCGTAACGCCCTGGTCCCTCATCTGCTGGTAAAAGCCTTCTTCTTCGGACGCAACAATCTGGCCGTATTTCTGAGCGGTTTCCCGGATGGTGTCCAGGAAGACCTTCCGGTCCGCTTCCGGCATTCCGTTGAGCAGCGCGGTGGAGCAGACAAACGATGACTGAAGCATGTAGTGTTTGGTCAGGGCCAGGTATTTGGCAACTTCATAGATAGCCGAACCATAGGCGGTGGCAACCTGTACCTCGCAGCCGTCCAGGGTTTTCTGCTGTATACCCGGCAGTACTTCGCCCCAGGTGATCCCTATGTTCGCAAAGTTCAGGTACTTGGCAAGGGCGTTGCCGATGTTGTTCCCAAAACCGCGAATCCGCAGGCCCCGCAGGTCGGCGGGAACATTCACCGGGGTTGTGGTGTAGAAACTGCGGAAACCGTTGTACATATCCGCTACAAAGGTAACTCCCTGCCGTTCAAGCGCGGCCTGCCACTCTTTGAAGAGGGCGGTATCGGGCAGTTTCTCCAGAGCCGACATGTCCGTCAGCACATAGGGGGCCATCAGGATGTTGAGGTCCGGGATGTTGAACTGGCTTGCCAGCCGTCCGGGATCGGAAGGCACCACGAGGGGTACGCCCGTCCTCGCCTGGGTTACCAGGTTGTCGGTATCGCCCGACAGCGCGCCGTTGACCTG
>JAIRSL010000216.1 GCA_031255475.1 Treponema sp. | reverse complement strand
ATATCCAGCCTGTCGGCCAGCTTTTCCACTACGCCGGATTCGGTAAATTCGTAGTAACAGTGAACCGGCACCGCCGAATTCTTTAACAGATTCTCTTCCGGCGTAAGCTGTTTCAGCAGGCTCGAAACAGCGGCCTCCACATCGTCAATTTCTCCGGTATAAGCAGTCAGTACTTTAATCATGTCGTCCCCCTCTGCATTATCCGCCTCTACCAGCCGGTTACCGTCTTGATTTCTTCAAGCAGTATTTCTTTCTGAATAGGCTTTATCAGAAAGCTGTCCGCCTCAAGACCGGCAGCCGGGAAACCGTTTTTAAATCGGATTCGGAAGACACAACATAGCGGGAACATTCTCATACAAAATCCGCCTCTGCATAGCTATTTATACGGAAGCCGCCGCTCCGCAAAATAAACGCTTTTATATGAACAATGACCGTTTTAAGGTAACCCAAATAAGCCGGCGCAGACGCACACCCTCCTCTTCGTGAAAGGCACGGCAATTAACAACCTCGCCTAAGCAACCCATCCGGGTTGCCAAGCTCCCCCACGTAAGCGGGCTCTTGGGTATGAAACACTTCGCTACGAATAAAGTTTACTATAATAGTAAAGACAGTCCGGCCAATCCGCCCGATTACACGTGAGGGTATAATTGCGAACTATTTTTATACCGGGACGGGCCGTGGAACCGGTTCCACGCAAAAAAGGCCGTTCCGAAACCGAATCCTTCCGTTTTGGAACGGCCCCGTTATTAAAATTTGCCGCCGGACAATGTTATTCCCGGTGCGAAGCATCTATACCGGGCACGGTCAAAATACCACCGCTTCTGCCTCGCCGTCCTCCTCTATATCCGCATAAGCCGCCTTGGGCAAATCCCCTTGGGCGAGGATGCCTTCCGCTTTTTCCGCACGGATGCCGGGCCGCCCCGAAACACCGGCGTCGCGGCTGAAATCCGGCTTAAACGCAACATGTTCGGCGACAATGGTCACTCTGGAATGAGTTCTTCCGTCCTGCCCTTTCCACCGTTCCTGTTTCAGCCGGCCCGCCACCCGGATTCCCTGACCTTTGTGTCCGGTATTGTAGCAATGTTCGGCCAGCTTCGCCCATGTTTCCACATCAAAGAAGCAGGTTTCCTTTTCAAAACCCGTATCTTGTTTATAGTAACGGTTTGAAGCAAGGCGAAGTGTACAGACCGGCGTTCCTTTGGGAGTAGAACGCAGTGAGGGATCCTGAACGAGATTTCCCTCAATGAGAATGTTATTGAGACTGTTCATAAATGCCTCCGCTTTCGGCATAATCCGGCGGCAACGCTGCCGCCGGTCACGGGCAGTCCGCGATTCCGATTCAACGAATCCGGCCGGCGTACATCACCCGTGATACCGTATATTACGGTACGGATATGCGCGGCGCTTCAACGGCGGAGAAAAAATACCGGAAAAATGTGAAAAAATTCGCGGATTGCCAAACGTCCGTATAGTAATCCGTCGGCATACCGGAAACGCCCCGGAAGGCGTTAAAATTTTACCGTCAGCAGCAGTTTTGCAATGTACAACTTGATGTAGGCCGTTATAGATGCCTCGTCCCCCAACTGCATCAGAGTGGGGACTTCCGCATAGATGGAAACCGCCAGTTCTTCAATGATTTGCGCGGAAATTTTTTGGTTCAGCTTGAGCCGCAGGGTCCGGCGCAGCCGGTCCCGTACCAGGGATTTTATATCCGTTATAAGATACTTTTTGGATTCCTTATCCAGAAGGGTTTGCCATCTGTTTTCAAGATCCGCCATGGCCTCGTCCGGACTTTTGCCGTCCTCCGACACTTTTTGCACGATTTGGGTGGCGGCCGCTTTTATCGCCTGTTCCTGGGACCGGCTCTTGCCTTCGGGTGAACGGGAGGCCGCTTCGGAAAAATCTTCACCGGGGGCGGCCGTTTTTTTTCCGCCCGATCTCAGGCGGAAAAAAAAGGCGAGTATCGACGCCAGTATCGGGATGGAATACCAGACGGGCAACAGTATCCGTGTGTCAATCAGCAGGTCTTTACGGTTAATCGCGAGCAGGGTTCTCATGGGGAGCAGGATTCCTTCCCGGGTATAGAACCGGATGGTAAGGGGGACCCCTCCCTGAGACCGTTCGGCTTCACACTGAACGAGGTACGTTTTCTTATCCCGCAGAAGGCTCATGAAGTCGGGGACGAATTGGGTCGTATATTTAGTGAGGATCTGATCGAATTCTTCGTCTTTTTCCATGGCGGGTTCTTTCCTGAAGTCCCGCAGCAGATGCAGCCACCGGCTTCCTACGGCTTTGCGGATATGGACGCGGGCTTCTCCCGATAAATGAACGCACAAAGGAAGGACTTTCTGTTTGGTGATAAATATCTGTTCGCCCTTTTTATTCCGGTAAATGAGCAGATACGCCAATTCCCCGGTATTGGCGGCGGTCGATCGGGAGTTAAGGTAGTTTTCCAGATCCGTTTCCGAATACTGTCCCAAAAGGGCATGACCCGTGCCGTCGGTAAATTTAAAGATATCCTCCATGGTGAAAAGATAGGGAGGCTGGCCCAGTTTGACTTCCAGAGCCTTTAGAGCCTGATCCCTGTCCTTCTTTTTTATTAGCGTTTCTTTGAATATCGCGGAAAAGGCTTCGATTATATACACTGCCTGGAATGCCGCTATATCAATCGACAGGAATTCTTTCTTTTTTCTCAATTCGGTTTTTACCGCGGAGCAGAAAGAAGACCAAAAATAACAGGTGAATTCGGCGGCGTTTTGAATTTGCAGGATGCAGTCCAGCGGCCGCATTTCTACCATGTTCAGCGCGTCCCTCAAAAGGCTCTCTTTACCGTGCATATGCGGCAGAAGCCGGCGATGAAAAAAATCCTTGTTGTTTTGGGTACGCAAAAAATTGCGGAGTTTCAAAAAGGAGGCGTCAAGGAGCGGCCTGGGAATGGCATCCGCCAGGACCAGCACCGGGGGAACGTTATCGGGAAAAACGATCTTGATAACCGGCATTACCGTATCTTGCGGATTTTGCATATACCCGGACATTTCATCTTTAATGCGAATGATCCGGCATTCCTCCTCCGGCAGGACCATCCCCAAAGACGTTTCGTCCGGAAAGGGAATATCCGCGTTTTTATCGATATCTTTATACGCAGGGCCGATAAGTTCCACATAAAAATCGAGCATCAATATACGCCGGTTATCATCCACCACGGCACATTTTTTAGCTTCAACCAAAGGGGATAATTCACTGTGGAATTTTATCGCCACATCGGAGGCCCATCTTTTCCATTCCGGCCACTCTCCGGAGACACGAACCGCGTATTTTTCGAGGAAAGTAAGGAACGGATTGATATCAACATACGGAGAGCGGCGTTTATTTGCATATAACATCAGAATCGTATACAGATCCACCTGTCGGGCCATACCGTATGATACCCTGAAATAGAAAAAACTACAATATTGAAAAATCTATCCCCGGCGGCCGCCGGTAGAGAGCCGATGTCCCGGGGTTTTCCGGCTAAATTTGACCCAAAAAGAGGGCGGACAGAGGGCCTCCCGCCCTTACCGGGATTATTACCGGCCGGAGAAGTCGCCGGTCTTGGGATAATTGGCGGTCAGGCTGCCGTTTACCGTAGTATCTTTATACCGGCGGCCGGTAGAACCAAAGTGAGGGTCTGTCGGTGGTTAAAAAATCCTTTCCCCGGACTTATTGCTTCGCCTTCCTCACGGCCTTCTTCCTCCCTGAGCCCTGAGCGCCGGGACGTCTTCCCAGTTTCATTCGGCCTACAGGCCCTGTTCCGTCCGGGCGATGATGTCGTCCTGGGTCTGCCGGGAAAGTACGTTGAAGAAGGCGCTGTAACCGGCCACCCTCACGATGAGGTCCCGGTGGTTTTCCGGGCGGAGTTGGGCGTCCAGCAGGGTCTCCCTGGAGACCACGTTGAACTGAACGTGGAAGCCGTCCAGCCGGTTAAAGAAGGTCCGCAGTAAAGCTGTCAGCTTGATCCGGTTCTCTTCCGGTTCCAGCATCCGGGGCGTTACCTTCTGGTTGAGGAGGACGCCGCCGGTAATTTCCCGGATGGGCAGCTTGGATACGGATTTGAATACCGCCGTCGGCCCGCCGGTATCCATGCCGTGGGAGGGGGAGCAGCCTTCCGACAGGGGCTCTCCGGCTTTGCGCCCGTCGGGGGTGGCGGCGGTCCCCGCGCCCTGGGGCACGTTGGCGGAAATGGAGGAAGTTCCCGCATAGTAGACGCCGCCAATGGGCCCCCTTCCGTAGCGGGTGTTGTGGTACTTCTTCATCTCATCGATGTAGATACCGTAGGCTTCCCGGATCAGGGTGTCCACGTAGTCGTCGTCGTTTCCGTACTTGGGCGCGGCAAGCAGCAGGCGGCGGATTTCTTCATTCCCGTTCCCTTCAAAATTTTCCCTCAGGGCCTGCCAAAGCCGCGCCGGGCTTACCGCCTTATCCTCGAAAACGCATTTCTTGATGGCCGCCAGGGAATCCGCCAGGTTCGCTATCCCCACCTGAAGATCGCTTATAAAGTCGTAGACCGCCCCGCCTTCTTTCAGGTTGAGCCCCCGCTCTATGCAGTCGTCGCAGAGGGCGGAACACAGTATATCCGCCGTGTCCCGCTCCAGCGCCGTATCGCAGCAGGAATCAATGATGACGCACCATCGGGTGAATTCCCGAATGATCCGGTCCCAGGCCGCCATCACCTGTTCAAACGAAGTCATCTCCGTAAAGTGGCCCGCGCCTTCGCAGACCCTGATCCCCGATTCAAGGTCCACCCCGTCGTTAAGGGCAATGAGCAAAGACTTGGGGAAGTTAAGGAAACTCATGCCCGTGCACCGGTAACCCCATTTTCCCGGAACCGCCACTTCCACACAGCCTATGGCGCTGTAATTGTAGGCGTCCTCCCGGGCCACCCCCTTACCGGTAAATGAAGGGATGATGATTTCATCGTTGTTAAAGGCGGGCATACCGAAACCCAGGCGGACCACCTCGATGCACTCCCGCATGAACCGGTCGTCCAGGCCCCGGTGATACCGCACCGTCAAATTGGGCTGGGGCAGGCGGGTTTGGGCCACGCTGCGGAGGATGAGGTACGAAAGGGGATTCACCGCGTCCCGGGGAACGTCCCCGTCCAGGATCTGGCCCCCTATGGTCACGTTCTGATAGAGGGGGCTCCCCGCGGAAAAACGGGTGTGAGTCCAGCTCCGTATCTTATTGATGGTGAAGGTTTTAAGCCACAAATTGGCGAGCAGTTCGCAGGCTTCGTCCCCGCTAATCCGGCCGTTTTTAACGTCCCTCTCGTAATACGGGTACAGATACTGATCCGCGCGGCCGTAGGAAAGGGAGTGTCCGTTGCTTTCGATCTGAAGGCAAAGGTGAATCAGCCACAGGGATTGTACCGCCTCGTAAAAATTCCCCGCGCCTTTAAGGGGAACCCGCCTGAGGGCCGCCGCCATACGCAGAAGTTCCTCCCGGCGGCGGCCGTCCGCCCCGGCGGCGGTCTTTTCCGCAAGCTCCGCGTAACGCCGGGCAAACGCGACGGTAGCGTCAATCACGATGATCACCGCCCGGTAAAAATAAGATTTTGCCAGATTGGTGTACTCCGTAAGATCCAGGGAAGCAAGTTTCCGTTCCGCCCGCAGGCGGTATTCTTCAAGACCCGCCCTCAGCATACGGTCGTAGTTTACCGCGATATGGGCGTCCCCGGAGGTGATGTTTCCCTCGGCCTTGATGATCCCCAGATCGTAGAAGACCCGCGCCGATTCGGGCATGGCCGCGAGGCCCCGGTCCTTCAGGGTGTTATGCCGCCAAAAAGGGGCCAGTTCCCGAAGCGTCTGCTTGTTTTCTTCGGTGATGTAGAACCGGTCGCCGTCCCGCCGGTCAAACTGGTCCAACTCGTCAATAACCCAGTCCATGGCGTATTCGGGAAAAATGGGCGCCGAACGGTTTGAAGACGCATGATTCCCCGCGATAAGAGTACGCGGTTCTATAAAGATACTCATGTTTTCGAGTATGTTCCTGTACATCAAGGCCCGGCGCAGCGCCAGGGGCTGATCCATAGTATCCCGGTATGTTTCCGTAACGATCTTCGCCCGTTCCACACACACCCAGGGTTTGGCGGCGCGTAATTCGGCGCGGAATTCCTCCATCCGTTCCGTTAAAGCCCCAAAATGGGACGAGGCCGGACCGCTCAAACCGGCGGGGTTGACGCTCATAATTCCTCCATAAAAATGCTAAAACAACAATTCCGCGGCGCCGATGACGCCATAATCGTCCCCCAGTTCCGCTTCTTTGAAATACACGGGCAGGTCATTGTTGTTGTACCCGTCAAAAACTTCCTTCATCCTGGCTAAAAGGTCCCGGTTATCGCCCTCCCGAACAAGGCCCTTGCCCATCTTGACCAGGCCGCCGCCGAACACAAAACAGTTGATGTTCAGCGTCACATAGAGATTAAAGGTCCATAACCCCAAAAAACGGCTCATCTGATCCACGGCGCGGACCGCCAGCGTATCGCCTTCCTGAAAGGCGCGTTCGATATGACGGGCGGTAATGTTTTCCGCGCCGCCCGCCAGATCCGTCATCACGGTCTTTTCCCCCGCTGCTATCCAGTTCCGGATATGCTTCACGATCATGGAACCGGAACACCAGGACATGTAACAGCCCCGGTTTCCGCACCCACATTCAATCCCCTCCCCCGGAGTGGCGATCATGTGGCCGCTCTCCCCGGACCAGCCGTACCGTCCCCGGAAAAGCCTGCCGTTGATGATGATCGCCGAAGAAATGCCGGTACTCACCGGGCAGTAAAGCATGTTATCAAACCCCCGGCCCGCTCCCAGCCGGTGTTCCGCAACGGCCGCCGCGTGCGCGTCGTTGTCTATCAGTACCCTGACGCCCCCCAGTTTTTTCATGAGGTACGAGCGGGCGGGAAAATCCCGTATCCTCGGGAGGTTACTGGTCTTGATGATCCGGCCTTCCTCAAAGAGAATGAAAGACGGCAGCCCTACGCCTATGCCGCGAAGTTCGTCCTTTTTGATGCCCGCGCCGTCCAGCAATTCCTGAATCCGGTCCGCCATGGTATCGAAAAAGACTTCCGGAGGCGCTCCGCCGTCCGAAGGGTGGCTGATTCGCCGGATAATCTTCTTTTCGTTATCCAGAAGCCCGTAGGCCGTCTTGGTTCCCCCCGCGTCTATGCCGATGGTATAACCCGCCATATTCCCGTCCTCCTTTTTAACCTAAAATTTATCCCGGTTATTAACTATTGTCAATAAAAATGTTTTGAAAACAAAAAAAGCCATTATCAAGATAATTATTTTGCGGAAATAGCGCCATTCACGAATCGCGCCGTTTAACTTTACAAAAGGAATTTCTTTGGGTATGTTGAAGAAGAGGCGCGTTTGAACGAAACAGGTTTTATCTTCAACATTCAAAAATTCTGCATCCATGACGGGCCGGGGATACGCACGGTTGTCTTCTTCAAGGGCTGTCCCTTGCGCTGCCGCTGGTGTTCCAACCCCGAATCCCAGCATACCGCCGCGGAAATCCTGTGGGACAGCCGGCTCTGCGTCCGCTGCCTCCGCTGCGCCGAGGTCTGCCCGACCGGGGCCATACGCGGGGGCCCGCCCGCGGATCGGAAGTGCTGTACCGGCTGCGGAACCTGCGCCGCGGCCTGTCCCCACGGCGCCCTCACCGTGTCGGGCAAAGCCCGTACCGTGGAGGAAGTAACCGCCCTGTGTATGCAGGACCTGGCCTTTTACGAGGAATCCGGCGGAGGCGTCACCCTCTCCGGCGGGGAGGCGCTTTTCCAGGCTTCCTTCGCCGCCCGCCTTCTGGACGCCCTGGGCGAACGGGGCGTCCACCGGGCGCTGGAAACCTCGGGCTTTGCCCCGGAAGACGCCTTCGCCGCCGTGACGCGCCGCGCCGACCTTATCCTCTTCGACATCAAACACCATGACCGGGAACGCCACCGGGAAGGCACGGGCGCGGACAACGGGATTATCCTTGCCAATTTGAGAGCGGCCCTGAGCCGGGGCGCAGCCGTCCTGCCCCGCATACCCGTCATTCCCGGTTACAACGACAGCCCGGAAGACGCGCGGGGATTCGCGGCCCTGCTGAAAGATTTCGGCCTCGGGCGGGTCCAGCTTCTCCCCTTCCACCAGTTTGGGGAAGGGAAATACGAGACCCTCCAAAAGCCCTACGCGCTGAAGGGCGTCCCAAGCCTTTACCCGGAGGATCTAGCCGGGTACCGGGAGATTTTCACCCGCGCCGCCCTGGAGTGCTTTTTTTAGGGATTCGCGGCCCTGTTTTTCCATGTTCTATGCGTTTACCCCGGAACAAACAGCGCCGAGAATTGACAGGTCCGCGATAATAAGTACAATACCCGTGATATGGCAATAAACCCTCTTTTTCAGCGCCTGGCCCTCATCACCGGTCCTGAAGCCCTGGACGCCCTGAACAGGACGCGGGTCCTCGTCTTCGGTCTGGGCGGCGTGGGGAGCTGGTGCGCCGAAGCCCTGGTGCGCTCCGGGGTGGGCGTCATTGGCATCGTGGACTCCGACTCCGTGTGCGTCACCAACGTCAACCGCCAGGTACAGGCCACGCCCGCTGCGGTGGGCCGCTTAAAGGCGGATGCCCTGAGGGAACGGCTTTTAGAGATAAATCCCCGCTGCCGGGTTACCGCCGTTGCCGGGGTGTTCTGCCGGGAGACCGCCCCTTCCTTTGGGATCGAGGACGCGGACTACGTTATAGACGCCATAGACAGCCTTACCAACAAGCTGGACCTCATCGAATATACGGCCGCCGCCGGGACGGTCCTCTACTCTTCCATGGGAATGGCCCAGAAACTCGATCCCGCCCGGCTCAAGACCGGGGATATTTGGGAGACCCAGGGCTGTCCCCTGGCGCGGCTGGTACGGGCGGGCTTACGGAAACGGGGCTTTACCGGGCGCGTAACCGTGGTGTACAGCAACGAGCGCCTTCCGTTACATCCGGGCGTAGAAGTTTCATGCGGCGCGGCCCGGTGTTTATGCCCCTCCCGGAACCCCGGCGGGAGCGGCGCGCCGGTCGAGTGGTGCGGTTCCAAAAAGGTAATCAACGGCAGCGCCGTGACGGTAACCGCCGCCGCGGGCATGATCCTGGCGAGCCTGGTAGTACGGAACGTGTACGAACGGGAATCCGCCGTAGCCGGCTTTGAAAAGGTTCACGCCCATGGCTGACCGGTTTCTGCGCCGGGCCGCGGCAAGCAAGGTGATATGGAAGCTCACCGCCAAAGCCGTCCTGGAACGGAACCTCATCGGGGACGGGGATCGCGTCCTCATCGCCGCATCGGGAGGCAAGGACTCCACCGTCATGGCGTGGGCCCTCTCCGCCCTGCGGCCCGCTATTCAAGGGACATACAGCCTGGAGGCCCTCCACATTTCCAGCGATTTTTGCGCCTGTTGCAAGAAATCCGCCCTGTCCAAGCGCCTGGCCGAATGGGACATTCCCTTTACGGACCTCTTCGTGCCCATCATAGGCCGGCTCAAGGAAGGGGAAAAGATGAACTGTTACTGGTGTTCCACCCAGCGGCGGACGGAACTACTGCGCTATGCCGTCGAAAACGGTTTTAACAAAATAGCCCTGGGCCACCACCTGGACGACATCCTTGAAACGTTCTTTATGAACATGACCGCCGCCGGCAAACTTTCCGCCATGCCCATATTCCTCAAATACCGGAAATACCCCGTCAGCCTTATCCGCCCCCTGGCCTATGCGGAAGAACGGCAGATCATCGCCTGCGCCTCCGAAAAAAACATCCTCAAGGCCGCCTGTACCTGTCCCTACGGGATCAACTCAGGACGCCGGGACATGCGGGAACGTATCGCCGGCTTCACCGGCAATTCCGGTGCGGTAAAGCGGCGCATCCTTAAAGCCCTGTCGTCGGGAGAAAACGATTTACTGATGGAGGATGGATAAAACCGAAGATGAGCGCAATGCCATCAGATGAACAGGCCAAAGATTTTTTAGAATTTACAAAACACATAGAAGAAAAATAAAAACCGGATTAACCAAATTAAATCAAAAAAAATATCGGAATAGTACTCAAAGTCCGCAGATTACACAGATTAACGCAGATTTTTCGTATAAAAAGCATTCATAATCTGTGACAATCCGCGTAATCTGCGGGCCGTATTTCTGCCGTTTGGCCTTTACAAGGTAATAGTGCCGGTACTTCGCATGACAGAACTGTTATCGCTTCGCGCCTGTTGGGCGGCTCGGCGCAGCAACCGTCACGTTATGCGTAACAAAAACCAAAAATTATTAGAAAAAATGAAACGCCGTCATCTACGGCGGCTAAAAAACACAGAAAAACTACTGAAAATATTTGACGAGGAAATAAAATGATATTATATTAAAAATGACTTGGAGGTCAAAATGAAAAGATTTTTTTTAAATGGAATATTTGTTCTAATGGCGGCATTCGGATTAATTTTTATAAGTTGTCAGAATGGAAATACACCAACTTCTGATGAATGGACAAAAGTTTCATCCGTAAATGAAATGGCTGGAAAATGGAGAAATTCATTTGTCGATAATGTCCCCTCTACCGGAGATTATAATGCTTCTTTGCAAGATATATTTGGAGTATCCATTCCATCAACGTCAATTTTCTTCGAAAATTGCTTGCTTGAATATGCAGAAAATGGGGAAACGTTAACCGTAAAGTCAAAACTTGACTTCAATTTATTACTTGATGATGTAATAAATGTAACGGTCGGGTATACAAAAGATTCTTTATGGGAAAATTTAGTTTCATTCTATGACCCTATTAAGGATCTTCTGAATGTTACGATTGGAAAATATTACCTCGTTCAAGAATCGACATCATTGGTAGTATCTCTGGATATTTCTTCATTTTATATAAACGGAGACCGAACAAAATTGAAAATCGTTATTCCTTTAACCAGCACATATAAAAAGGAACTCATTTTGAACAAAACAACATAAACCCCGGCGAAGCCGTCCATAGCGGGCGGCTTCGCAGGGGTTTGTACTTCGCAGAACAAGGCTGTTTAAATCAAAATGTATGAAAAATTATCTTTTACAAGAATATTGACAAAATAATGAAAATATAATTGCATTATATATGAAAACCATATAGAACGAAAATAAGAACCGGGAAAATATAAAAAAGCACAAACGGCGCATAACGATGGGCGAAATAAAGGAGC
>JAIRSL010000157.1 GCA_031255475.1 Treponema sp. | reverse complement strand
TGTGCCGGGCTACACCTGGTAAGCCGGCCCGCCTTTTTCCCTTGCATCCGGTTTAACCGGACGCAAGGGCTCGCGTAATTTCAAAAAGCGCCGCCCCGGTCCTCCCGGGGCGGCTTCTTTTTCCGCGTCCATCCGCGCCGCCGGGCGGCCGCTCAGACCCAAAAAGTATATTTCAGGATTTTACCGCAAAGCCAAAGCGAACCACATATCCGTAAACAAAAGGTTAGCAGCCGAAAAAGGGGGGGGAAATCGCGGTTATCCGCCTGTTTGTTGTCTGTATCCCCCGGAGAGCGTGAAAAATCCGTCCCA
This sequence comes from Treponema sp., assembly GCA_031255475.1. Lineage (GTDB taxonomy): Bacteria > Spirochaetota > Spirochaetia > Treponematales > Breznakiellaceae > JAIRLK01. The sequence goes on along the minus strand of JAIRSL010000157.1, from coordinate 15,861 downwards.
AGACGCCGTTTTTGCCCGCCGGTTGGCTTCCGGCGTAGATGGTATGCCGGGGGCGGGACGCCTCAATCCAAAACAGGAGCCCATGACGTCTTTATCCGGGAATCCCCTCGGAAATGGGAAAATTTTGCCGCTAAAATGTAATTATTTTTGTTACCTTTATAATCGGTTTTTGTTATATAATTAAACACGGTAATCCAATGCGGCATTGCCTGAAGTTAGTTTAATTTTGGGAATGCTTCAAATGATTATGCGGGGTTTCTATTCCTCCTTCCCTTTGTGTGTGCCCCGGGGTTACTCCTTTCCCCGGGGCTTTTTTAGGAGTTTATATGGAATGGCGAGCAAGTCACATATTGGTTAAAGACAGGGGCCTGGCCGAAGACCTTCTTAGGCGCGTCAAACAGGGCGCGGCTTTTGAATCCCTGGCGCGGGAATTTTCCACCTGCCCTTCCAAGTCTTCGGGGGGCGATCTGGGCTGGTTCGGGCCGGGAAAAATGGTGGCCCCGTTTGAATCGGCGGTTAAGCAGCTTTCCCCCGGTTCCGTAAGCGGCGTGGTGCAGACCCAGTTCGGGTATCACGTCATTAAGTGTACCGGCAGGAAGGATTAACCGGGACCGGACGCCGGTTCCCGGAATCTTCCCGTTCTTGCCGAATCAGGGCGGCCAAAAGGCGGTCCAGGGTGTCCGCGAATTTTTTGAGTTCCCGTTTTCCGTAAGATGCGGTCCGTTCTATACCGAGTCCGTTATCCGCCAATCCTACCTTAAAATTCCGGAAAGACAGCTTTTCCCTGATATTCTCTTTGGTATACACCTGCCCCCTGTCGTCTGTCACCAGGATTGCGGCTTCCACAAGCCGGGAGGCCAGGGGGATGTCCCTGGTCACCACCAAATCACCGGGCCGCGCGAGTTCGGCGATCCGGTCGTCGGCCGCCCCTTCCCCGGCAGGGCAGACTTCCATCACCGCGCCTGGACCGGCGATTCCCGGAATGGGACGGTTTGCGGCAAAAACGGCGGTTAAGGCGGTCCGCGCTGCGGCGCGGAGTATCAGGAGCCGGGCCGGTTTAGGGCAGGAGTCGGCATCCACGAAGATCTTCATGAAGCGGAAGGCAGGACGCCGGTTCCGGCAACGTACAGCGTAAAGGACCCGGAACACCGGGGGATTGCGCCCTTTTCAGGGAACGTGATAAAGGCGCTCTCTCCCCGCTCAAGGGTAAGCGTCTCGGCCGGTCCTCCCGTCCCGTCGTCGCACGAAAAGACCGCCCGGCCTTCGGTCACCAGGACTATGGCCGGTCCCGCCACGGGGAAGGAGACGGCTTCTCCCTTTCCCCGGATCACCGAAAGGGAAAATTCCCGGCAGTCCGTTGGATAGGTAAACACCGCGGGGATTGGCTTGGAAGGCCGCAACAGGGCGGGGAAAAAGGGCCGGCATTCCAGGATACGCGCCAGTTCTTCCGCGTCCACATGCTTAGGGGTAAGCCCGCCCCTAAGCACGTTATCCGAATCGGCCATCAGTTCCACCCCAAGCCCTTCGATGTAGGCGTGGAGTATCCCGGCGGGAAGGTAAATCGCTTCCCCCGGAGCCAGGCTAATCAGATTGAGGTAAAGAGGGGCGATCACCGCCGGATCCCCCGGATACAGCCGGGCGAAATAGGCGGCGGTCTGCCAAATTTCCGTATGCCGGGGAACGGCTTTTTCCAGGATCAGTTCCTGTTCCAGGGTGTAGACGGTCAATTCCCGCCGGAATTCACCGGGCAGATCGAAGAGGGCCGTAAGGAAATGCCGCAACGCCCCTTCGTCCTCCCCCGTCCCCAGGGTTTCCCTAAGCCGGGTAAGGCCGGCGTTAAGCGCCGTTCCGGGACGGGTCGCGGCGTCCCGGCTGAAAGTTTTCAGCAGGTGAAGAATGGCCTCCGGTTCCCGGAAACCGCACATGGCCCGGAAAGGACTCAGGGCGCAGAGAATTTCGGGCTTGTGATGGGGGTCCTTGTAATTACGGACGGGATCATCCGGGGACAAGCCGGCATTGTTTTCCCGGTCAAAGCCCGCCCGCGCCTGGGCAAGGTTCGGGTGCGCCTGAACCGACAGGGGTTTAGCCGCCGCCAGAAGTTTGAACAGGAACGGGAGGGCGCCGAATTCCCGGCCGGCCGCTTCTCCCAGACACCATTCGGGATGTTTCCCGATGAAATCCGAAAGCAGGGGCTGCTCCCCCGGAATGTCCAGAACGGAAGGTCCCTGCGGATGGACGCCCATCCACAGTTCCGCCCACGGTTCTCCCGTGCTGTTCTTCCGGTCCATTAATTGCGGTATCCATTGGGGGGAACCCCACGCATAGGTTTTGATCTGGTTTATCAACTTTATAACATGACGCATACAAACTCCCGGCGAACCGCTCCGTCGCCACCCCCGCCGTATAGACGGGCGGAAAATTCGGTTCTACGGTGAAGCCCGGTTCAAAACTAATCGCGCCAACACGCGCGATTTTTGAACAGGCTTGAGCCGCAGGCTCTTACAGTTTCTCAGACGTTCAGCCCGCGGGCTATCGGTCCGGCGAAACCGCGGATTTTATGGAGGCTGATCCAAAACTGAAATTTTGGAACTGCCCTCGGTATCTAAAATTTCATCTATTCGGGTATTAATGTCCGTAAAAATTCGTTCCGCTTCTTTAGATTCGGCGGCGAAATGTTCCGGTGAGTCCGCGCTTGCCGTGTATTTCTGGATATCTTCACAAAGCAGGAATCCGGTTATGATGGCGAGTTTCAAAGGATCCGAAACCCCGGTGATCTTTTGGACATTTTCTACCCGCACACAGTAACGGGTAAAGATCTTTTCAAGATATCCGGGCTCTTCATCGGCGCTGATAAAAAAAGACGTACCCAGTATTTCAATACGGAGGCTGCTGGTCGGCACACTGGCTCCTTAAAAAATATCCAGTTCCCCCGGATCTCCCGGAATAAGCGTCTCATCGGAGGTTTCTTCGTCTCCGGGTAAATCACCGGTTTCCGGCTCATAGATTAAGCCGTTGCCTGTCTCTTCTTCCGCCTCCAAAGGGGGGGAGGAACCATCGGACGCGGATTGTCCGACGGCTTCATCCTCCTCCGTTTTCTCCGCAGGAGGATCTTCCGCCTCTGTCTGCGCGGTTTTTCCGGGGACGATATCCTTCCGGAATTCTTCCGGGGAAAGACTTTTTTTTATGTCGGCCTCAAACCGGTTGAGCCGGTTAAGAGCGGAAACAATCCCTTCCTCAATCCGGCCCTGATCTTCCTTAAACCGCTGCAACACTACCTCAAGCCCGTCAATCCGCTTCTGATAGGACTCCAGTTTTTTCCGTAAAAGGGTGTTTTCTTCGGTTACCTGCTCTATGTATTCAATGGCCTTGATAACTTTGGATTCCAGTAACTTGACTTGTTCAAGGCTTACCATGGCCCTAAGCCCCCAATGCTGCTTTTGCCTGGGAAACTACCGCCTTGAAGGCCGGAATATCGTTTACCGCCAAAAAAGCCAGCGCCTTACGGTTTATGCTTATCCCCGCCTTAACCATGCCGGCGATAAACCGGGAATAAGAAATGTCTTCCGCCCGGCAGGCGGCGTTAATCCTGATGATCCAGAGGCGCCGGAAATCGCCTTTTCTGTCCCTCCGGTCCCGGTAGGCATAAAAAAGCGCTTTGGTAACCGCGTCCTTGGCGGTCTTATAGTTTGAATGGCGGCGGCCCCAATAACCTTTAGCCTGCTTGAGTATTTTCTTACGGTGATTCTTTCGTTTTAAACCGTCTACTGCTCTTGACATGGAAAACTCCTCGTTATTTTCGGCCTTGTTCAGCCGTAGGGTAATAGCTGTTTCTTAATGACTGCGGTATTATCGGCGGATAATATACCGGCATGACGCAGATTCCGCTTCCGTTTGGCGGATTTTTTAGTCAAAATATGGCGAAGGTTTTGCTTTTTATACTTGACCTTCCCCGTCCCGGTGAATGAATAGCGCTTGGCGGCGCTTTTTTTCGTCTTCATCTTAGGCATGATAATCCTCTATTTCTTAGGTTTAGGGCTTAAAACCATAGACATAAACCGGCCTTCCATAGCCGGAGACTTGTCCATGACGTAATCCCCTTCAATACGCCGCAAAACGTCCTTTAAGACATCAAACCCAAGGTCCGTGTGGGCAAGTTCACGACCGCGGAAACGGACCGTTACTTTAACCTTATTGCCATCGGCAAGAAATTCCTGAACATGCTTTGATTTAAAATCCAGATCATGTTCATCGATCTTGGGTTGCATCCGGATTTCCTTTAATTTGAGCAATTTTTGCTTTTTTTTGGAATCCCGGACCTTTTTTTCATTTTCAAATTTGAACTTGCCGTAGTTCATAATCTTAACTACCGGCGGTACGGCCTGAGGAGCGACTTCCACTAAATCAAGGCCCTGTTCCCGAGCCAGTTCAAGGGCTTCAACAACCGCTATAATCCGCTGTTCGCCATCTTCCCGAATAAGACGGACTTCCCGTACCCGAATTTGCTCATTAATCCTTAAATCCTTATCCGCCAACTGACCTCCTCGCAGGTATTCCCGGATTTTTAACACCCTCCCGGGAACTACCATTTTACATTCTACAGAACGATCACCAAATAATAACAGAGTATACCATATCGGAAAAATTCTGTCCAGTGTTCGCCGTTCGCCTTGATTCATAGCGAAGGCACATCGACGTTTCGCGCCCCTATAGCGGCCCCCGATCCGGCGGAGGAACTCAGGCGGCCGTGACCATTAGACATATTATGGAAAATATTTTAAAATTAGAGTCTGTCCTAATACTAATTGACCGTAGGCTGATGCGCGGGGTTTTGGACCAGGTTTGAGCCGCCAGCTGAGCCATGGGCTTTTGCGGTTTCTCAGGCTTTTAGTCCGCGGACTATCAGTCCGGCGGAACCGCAGATTTCGAGGCTGCTTTCCCGAAACTGAAGTTTTGAGAGAGTCCCGTTAAACTGTCTTTTATGTTAAAATCGAACCGGAGGCTGGAGTGAAGATACGGATGTTGCAAAAATTCCAAAAGCTGATCGTCCGCGGACTTGACGTCCTTGCGGGGAGGGCCGCCGGTCTTTTGCGTACGCCCGGAAAACCCAAGTCTCCCCTGGCGGATCGGCTTCTTTCGGATGCCCTCCGGCTGGCGGAAATTCCTTCCCCTACCGCAAAGGAAGAACAGAGAGCTTCCTTTGTATTGGAGCGGCTCAAAGCCCTAGGCTTGAGCCCCCTGGTGGACGAACAGGGCAACATTCTGGTCAGGGTCCATTCCGCGGACCTGGAAAACCTGCCGCCCCTCCTTCTTTTTACCAATCTGGGTTCGGACCGCTGGCATCCTCTGAACAGCCTTTCCCGGTTGGATGCGGAGAGAGCCCGGGGCGCGGGTCTGGCGGACAGCCTGGGAACGGCGGCCCTTATCTCCGTGGCCGAGGGGGTAAGCTGCGGACGGATGGAGATAAACCGGGAGATCATTCTCCTTTTCGCGGCCGGCTCCTTTGATACCGGTAACGGCAGTTTCTTCCTGCCGGTAACCGGGGAAGATGTGAACCGCCCTGCGGCGGCCATAGGGGTCCGGGGGCTTACCCTGGGAACCCTGGTGAACAACAGGCGGGGCGTATACCGTATAAAGATAGGATTTTCCCTGGAAACGGCGAGTTTGGGTAAAGACGATGATGGTCCGGGGAATGCCGGTAAACCTCCGGCCGGATCCGGCCCCGTGGTGGACACCCTTTTGGATACGGCCCATAAACTCGCAGGCATTACCTGGGATATTGGGGGAACCACCAAACTCTACATACGCCACATAGAGGCGGAAACCGCCTTCGGCCACATTCCCCGGGAAGGGCTTTTGGAGATAGAAATCGAATCTTCCGATGGCGCCCGGCTGGAAATGGCGATGAATACCGTAAAGGCCACGGTAGAAAATGCCGTTTCCGGGCCGGGGCTTAAAAAAGAGGCGATCATCACCTCTTTCATTCCCGTGGGAGATGTTTCGGTAAACGACAAACTTATGCGGACCGTAACGGGGATCATGAAGGACCTGCGCGTCAAGATTCAGGAAGAAGACGGGGCCGACATTGCCGCCCACCTTTCCGCCCAGGGGATACCCGCCCTGTCCCTGGGAATAGCCCTGGGCCGGGAGGGGATGACCCGTGATACCATAGAGATAGATTCCATAGAGCGGGGGCGGGTTCTGCTGGAAACCCTCATTAACCGGCTTATCAAGGAGGAAACGTGAGCGCCGATGATGATGATCTTCTGGAACGTACCTGGCATCATTCCCGTTTTCAGAATATAGAGCGTCTGGTTGCCTTAAAAGAAAAGAAGGGCGTAAAAATTTCTCTGGCTTTTCCCACCCTGAACGAAGAATCGACCATCGGAAAGGAAATACTCGTTATCCGTACGGAACTTATGGATCGCCATCCCCTGGTGGACGAAATCGCGGTGATCGATTCGTCTTCCAAGGACAAGACCCGGCAGGTGGCCGAACGTTTCGGCGCGCGGGTTTTCGACTCAAAAACCATCCTGCCCAAGTACGGCAGTTTCCGGGGCAAGGGAGAAAACCTCTGGAAGAGCCTGTACGTGCTTGAAGGGGACATCATCGTCTGGGTGGATGCGGATATTTCCAACATTGCCCCCAAATTCGTCTACGGGTTGCTGGGCCCCCTTCTGGAGGACGACAAGATAGGTTACGTCAAGTCCTTCTACGAACGACCCATACGCTCTTCCTCGGGCATTAACCCGTCGGGCGGCGGGCGGGTAACGGAAATTCTGGTACGGCCTCTTTTTTCACTCTTTTATCCGGCTCTTGCCCGCCTGGTGCAGCCCCTTTCCGGGGAATACGCCGGCCGCCGGAGCCTTCTGGAACGGCTCTCCTTTTCCGTGGGATACGGGGTCGAACTGGCCCACCTCATCGACATCTATGAACTCTCCGGGATAGAGGCTCTGGCCCAGGTGGACCTGGATATACGGGTACACCGGAACCAGACCACCGCCGCCCTGGGGAAGATGGCGTACGGCATCCTGGGGGCCTTCTTTTCGCGCGCGGAAAAGTACGGCAGCGGCAAGATCCTTAAGGAACTTGCCGGCTATCATATCGCCCTGGAGCGGGAAGACGCGGCGCACCGGGTACAGAAGACCGTAATTTCCGGAGAGGAGCGGCCGCCCATGATCAGTATACCCGAGTACAGGGAAAAATTCGGGAAAAAGGAGTAGGGCCGGCGCGTTACGGCCGGTTTGGGACCGAAAGACAGAGCTACTTCGCCGGTTTAGACCCGATGAGCGTAAAGCTCAGGCTGCACTGGTAGCGCTCGGCGCTTGCGGGGTTGACGATTTTGTCCGAGGCGAAGTACCCCACAGAACCGGTGGAAAAGTCTTTTCCATGGGCGTAAATGGTTGACCAGACTTTACCATCGCTGTCTTTAATAGTAAGTTCAAGAAATTTGGGGGCTTGGGGATCGCGTTTTGCGGGTTCCGGCATATAAATCTCCTATATACAATTTTATTTGCGTTTCTTAGCCGCAGAGGCCAAAGCGGCTGCTTTGGTATCCACGGTATTGAGCATGGCTGAAAGCCTGTCTTTTTCGATAAGGTCTATGAGCCGGGCTTCGGTGTAGCGCTTCGCTTCTTCCGTAAAAGTTCCCACGGCAATGCAGATCCCCTTGCCGGCCTTGACTTCCTTCAAATGGGAATGGAAATCCCGGAGGATGAGTTCCCCGACCGATCCCTGGGTGCGGATGAAACGGAACATCACCACATCCGACCATTTTGGGGTATCAACTTCGGCCAGAATATCCGCCCATTCGTTTTTATTGAACGATATGTTGGAAATCTTGATCCTGGCTCTGGGATAATAGGTCATCACGATCTTCCGGCAGAGGGCCACAAAGTCTGAAGAAGGCGCCATCAGAAAAATCTGAAGGTTCTTGTTCGCGTTAAGTTCCTGGTATTTTCCCAGGAGGACGGCCACATCTTTATAAGAGGGGTTGGTCAGTTGTATGTCCCTAAGGTAATTGAGGGCCTTGCCGATTTCGTTTTGTTTAAGATAGACGGTGGCCAGTTTATATTTGAGATCCAGGGACACATCGGTTTTGATGTTCTGATGCTTCAACCCTATCTCAAAATCTTCCGCAGCCTGGTCATACCGGCGGTGTTCCATATTGATGGTTCCGCACATGAGGCAGGCGTCGGGTCCCATCGCCGGATCCGGCCTGAGGTGGCTGAATATCTTCAGGGCCTGCTCGATCTGGCCGGCTTCAAAGTAACATTCGGCCAGGGTGTAGAGCGATTCCTTGTCTTCCGGGGCCATGTCTATGGCCTTCCGGATAAAGGACATGGCTTCCTTATATTTCTTTATTTTGAAAAAGGCATGACCCAGCAGGCGGAGAGTCGGCGCGTGTTCAGGGTCCTGGGAACGCGCCTGTTGGAGTACGGGTATGGCCTTTTCATAATTGTTCCGCCGGAATTCCAAAAAACCAAGGTTATAATTGACTTCAAAATTATCCTGTCTGCGGGCTCTTGCTATGGACAGGCTCTTATACGCTTCCTCAAAAAGCCCCAGTTTGATTGCCGAAAGGCCGTGGCGCATATACACGGCATATTCGGTCGAACCGGTTTCAAGCAGGGTTTCGAATGTTTTATACGCTTTATCCCAGGATTGTTCCTCAAAATAAATATCACCGGCCGCCAGAAGGCCCTGGGGATCACGGGGATTTTGGGCCAGCCGTTTCTGCGCTTCCTTTAGGGCGGCGTCCTTCCCCCGGTTCCGTTTCGGCAGCCTCGCACCGGTCTTGGACCGGTCCATGATAATTATAGCCCCGATAACCCCCAGAGCAAGGATTATAACGACAACCAAAATAGGAATCATGCCACTCATATTCTCATTATCGAAAAAAAATAAGGTCTCCTCAAGGGGATATATGCGCCGATACTTATAAAAGGGAAAGCTGAGAACATTTTTATATGAGACGTTTTACGCATTGACAAACCCTTACGCCCTGTCTACAGTTCTAGAAGAAGGAGTTTAACTAATGGCTTCTACTATTGGCATAAAACTCGCCAACGGGGAATTCTATTCCATACTCGAAGAAAATTCTGATGTTAAACGGCGACTGATCCTTACCACGGTTCACGACAGCCAACGCAGTATGCAGATCGATCTCTATAAGAGTTTTACCCGGTCCATGGCCGACGCGCTTTACATAGGCAGTATTGTGGTTGAGGATATTAAGCCGAGGCCTAAGGGAGAACCTTCGGTGGAGATGATCATAGCCTCCAATGCCGGGGGCGAAATCACCGCGGACGCTATAGATTTGGATTCTTCTTCCCACGCGGACCATCAGTACCTGAGCGTGTCTCTCAAGTCCATAAACGAGGATAACCGGGAACCGGAACTTCCCGATTTTGAACTTGATTCCCATGAACCACCCCCTCGGGGGCTCTATGAAAAAGCCGTTTCCGTAAAGGAAAAACAGGACCGGCACGGATTCCCCTGGGCCGCGCTCATCGTTACCGGGATACTGCTCATTCTCGCGGGTCTCTGCTTGTGGTTTTTCGTATTCCGCGGACAAGGTGAAAAACCCGCCGGGGAACCGGCCGCCACGGTACCGACGGTTCAGCCTCCAACGGCTCCCGAACCGCCGGCTCCCGAGCCGCCGGTCCTTGAACAGCCGGTCCCTGAACCACCGGTTCCTGAACCGCCGGCGATTCCCGTTCCCCTCGAAGAACCGCCCCCGGATGAACCGCCCCGGAGCGAAGTGCCTATAATCGAAGCTCCGGCCGTCCCGCCCCCGGAGGAAACGCCGCCGAAAGAGCGGGAGCCGGTTCTCCGGAGAAGCGGAAGGAACCCCCCGGTAGCTTCTTTCAATGTTCCCGCAACCATTCCCCGGGAAGGTTATCCCTATCGCATACGATGGGGGGACACTCTTTGGGATATTTCGGAGGCTTTCTATCGCAACCCCTGGCTTTACCCCCGCATCGCCCGGTTTAACAGCATCCGGAATCCGGATTTCATTATATCGGGAAGAACCATCCGGATTCCGCCCAGGAATTAACGTTATTTCCGTCTTTCTCGTCTTCTGCATCCTCTTCTTCCCGGCCATGGCTTCATGCCAAAGTCGGGATGTTCTGGATATAAAAGCGGCCCAAGCCGTCCGTTTCATCTCGAAAGGGGACCTTGACTTTATCCTCCGCGCCCCGCCTTCCCGGTTAGGCGAACTCCTCGCCCTTCATCCGGGAGCGGCTTTTTACGCGGGGCTTTTGGCGGAAGAAAAGGCGGCCGCTTTCCGGGCCGAAGCCGCCGGAGACCCCGCCCTGAGCAGGCCGGCGATAGACGCCGCGGCAAACGCCAGGATCGCGGAAACTCTGTACACGGTTTCACTGGAAAGCCACTCTCCCCTGGTCCGGGAAGCGGCTGCCGAAAAGCTCATTCCCCTGATTCTGAAAAGCGGGGACGAAGGCGCAGCTCGGCGGCTGCTTCTGAAAATCCGTACCGGCGGTCGGGCCGGGGACGGGGATCCGGCCGCTTTTTTTCTGACCGCCCAGCCGGATGAATTTTACCGCCTGCGCCGGGCCGTTACCGGGGAGTCGTTCACCGGCGCGGAAGCCGATGCCGTAACCGGGCGGATTGCGGTATCCCGCTTGTCTTTTGCCGAAGCCCTTGCCTCGTTTCGGAAAACCCTGGAACAGGACGAAACCCTCTTTTTCCAATATCCGGCCCTGTTGAGAGATCTGGGCCGGACCCTGGAGTTCACCTCCGCCGGGACCGTCCTGTTTCAGGAATGGGAAGAACAGCTTACCGCCGGAACGATACGGGACGCCGCCCCCGAAACCCGGTATCTTCTGCCGTACTTTGCGGGCCGCATGGAACGCCGGGCGGAACGCTATGCGGAAGCGGCTGAATTCTTTACCCGCGCCCTGGCCGCCGCTCCTGATCCGGTTCAGGAGGACGCCTGTATGTGGTATATCCTGGACATTGCCCAGTCCGCCAATCCCGATTCCCTCATCCCCCTGCTTAAAACGTACATGCCCCGCTGGCATTCGGTTCCCTATTTTGAGGACATCCTGGAACGCCAGGCCCGGTATTTCGCGGCAAAAGGCCAATGGGACGCCCTTTTTGAAGTGTACTCCCTCTTCCCGGAGGAATCCGGCTGGGCGGCCCGGGGACAGTACGCCTACCTTTTGGGCCGGGCGGTTTCCCTGGGTCTGTTCACCGGGGACCTCCCCGGTAAAGGGTCTTCCTCGGAACAGGCGGACGGGTTTTTCCGGGCCGCCAGGGAAGAAACGGCGGCCCCGTTTTATTACCGGGCTCTGGCCAGCCATTTTTCAGGCGCCGCCCCTCTCTCTTTCCCGGAAAACCCGGCCTTTCCCTCCACGCGGGGAAAGACCGCCAAAGTCCCGCCGGCCTCGCGGACCGTTCCCGGCCCGGAAAATTTTCCGCACCCGGACGAGATGGAATTCCTTCTGGGCTTTTTCCGGTACGGTGCGGCCGGACATATCGCACCCTATGTGCAAACCTTACAGGAAGAACTCACGGCGGACGAACTTCGGGTCCTGGCGGAAGCCTTTTACGGCGCGGAACGCTGGAACGAAGCCATACGCATCATGAGGTTCTGCATGAGCCGTAAGGGTTACGTGCTTACCCGGCGGGACATGGAACTCAGTTTTCCCCGGCCTTTTCGTGAGTTGACGGAAACCTATGCCGGGAAAGCGGACATCCCGGCGCCGCTCCTCTACGGCCTTATCCGTACCGAAAGTGCCTTTGACCCGGATGCCCATTCCCGGGCCGGGGCAACGGGCCTTACCCAGCTTATGACCGCTACCGCCCAGGACATGGCGGCCCGCCTGGCCCGGCGGGGAGGACCGCAATATGCGGAAAACGGGGAAATAGACCTGAAGGATCCGGAAACCAACATACATCTGGGGGCCGTCTACCTGAAATATCTTATGAACAACCTGAAAAGCCCCATGACCGCAGTCCTGGCCTACAATGGGGGTATGGGAAGGGTCCGGCGCTGGCGGCGGGCGGCGGAAAACCGGCTTCCCGAGGACCTGTTCATGGAAACCCTGGAAATATCCGAAACCCGGGATTACGGCCGGAAGGTCTTCGGCGCGGCGGCGGTATACGGATATTTGTATTATGGTATATCGATGGAAGATACAGTTTCCGATATTATTAAGTAGTATCCGGAGGTTTACGGTCGTCCCGTAAACCCGCAGTTCTTTATCCAACGGACAAGCGTCCATAGGACAATTTTTCAGCCTGGAGGGGTTCTATTCGTGTTTCCAAAATCCTCTTCTACCCGCCCGAACCGCAAGTACCGCCTTTTTTCTATCCTGGCGGCTGTGGGGCTGGGCCTTACCGGTATTTTCCTGGGATTTTCCATAACCACATCCCTGCTCGGCCTGCCTTTCTTCTTTCCGGGGCCCGGTGACTTCTTTGTCGGCGCTTACGAGATTCTGGCTTTCGTAATCCCCGCCTACCTTCTTGTCGCGGCCCTTATCCTTGCGGATCCTAAATACCGCCCCGACAGGATATTCATCCTGAGCGCCGCGATTTTTCCCTTTCTAACCCTTGCCATTGGTCTGGCCATTTTCCGGGATTATAACAGTCATGCGGAACGTTTCCGCTTTATGGCCCTGCTGGGCAAAGCCGGGTTCATCTTCTGCGTCCTCCTCTTTACTTTTCTGGAAAGCGCCGTCATCCGGGCCCTGGCCGTCCTGCTTTTCCCCGAAGCGCCCAAATCCCCCGGAACGGCGGCCCCGCAGGGTAAATCCGGTAAGGTCGTCGCCCTGCTCACGCCGCCCAAATCGAAGACCGCGCAGGTCCATGCCGAAACCGCCGCGAACATGAACGGGAAGGACAAAAATGGGGCTCCCCAACCGGCGGCCGGACAAAAGGCCCGGCCCCTAACCGGAACGCCGTCAAAACCGTCAACATGGTACGACGGCTCCCCGGTTCCCGGCCGGGAGGCCGAAGATGCCGGTAAGCCGGTGAATACCGTTAAAGCCCTGGAGGAAATCCGGCGTATTGCCGCCGCCAAAGCCCTGGAGGAAGCCGGACACCCGGAAAAAAACCGGCAGGACGCGAGAACGGAGGAAACGCAGGCCGCGAAAAAACTGATCCTGATGGAGGAAGCTCTGGAAGAAGCCCTGGAACGTATCGAAGCCCATGACTCCGGTTTTCAGGACGATGATCCGGACGGCGATCCGGCGGAAACCGGCGGTATTTCTCCGGATGATGATGACGAAGATTTCGATTTTCCCGAAGACGTCGAAGAAAATGAAGAAGCCGGGGATGAGGAACGCGATGATGAAGAACCGCCCCTCCAAAGCCGCCCATCCGATCCGGCGGGAGGGACCGGAGTTCCTGCTCTTGCCGGTCCCCAGGGTACGGCCTCTCCGGGCGCGGGGAAACCCGGCAGGACCGGCGGCCGCAGGGCGCTCAAGCCCGGGGCTTACCGTATACCTGTAGACGGCGTACTGAATCAGTACCCTGACGGCCAGTACTGGATCATAGATCAGCCGACCAGGGACGCGGCGGACATTTTGCAAAAAACCCTGGAAGAATTCGGCATACAGGCGGAAGTGACAGGCATCAGGAAAGGGCCGGTAATCACCATGTTCGAGATACTCCCGGCTCCGGGGGTTAAACTCTCCAAAATCGTCAACCTCCAGGACAACATCGCCCTCCGCCTTGCGGCTTCTTCCGTGCGTATCGTGGCCCCCATTCCGGGGAAACACGCGGTGGGCATAGAAGTGCCGAACAGAAAACGGAACATCGTTTCTTTCCGGGAGATCATCGAGGGGGAACTGCGGGAAGGGAAGAAGGACGGACGGAAGCTGGAGATTCCCGTGGTCCTGGGAAAGGACATCACCGGGGAAGCCCAGACCGTAGATCTGGTTCAAATGCCCCACCTCCTCATTGCCGGGGCTACCGGCTCGGGAAAATCGGTCTGCGTCAACACCATGATCCTCTCTATCTTATATCAGCGCGCCCCGGCGGAATGCCGCCTTATCCTCATAGACCCGAAAATCGTGGAACTCAAACTCTACAACGATATACCCCATCTCCTTACCCCGGTGATAACCGAACCCAAACGGGCTTTCCAGGCCCTTCAGTACTGCCTGTACGAAATGGAACGCCGGTATGCCTGCCTGGATTCCATGGGGGTCCGGGACATCAAGAACTACAACCGGCGCATACGGGAACGGAATATCGCGGCGGAACATATACCCTACATTGTGGTAGTCATAGACGAATTCGCGGACCTTATGGCCACCACCGGCAAGGAACTGGAATCTACCGTCGCCCGCCTGGCGGCAATGAGCCGCGCCGTGGGGATACACCTGGTGCTGGCAACCCAGCGGCCGTCTATCGACGTCATCACCGGCCTTATCAAGGCCAACATTCCCAGCCGCATCGCCTTTATGGTGGCCAGCAAGATGGACAGCCGCATCATCATCGACATGGTTGGGGCGGAAAAACTCCTGGGTAAGGGCGACATGCTCTACGCCGGCGTGGTGGACCCCTTCCCCATCCGTATGCAGGGCGCTTTTGTCTCCGAAGAAGAGGTGGAACGGGTGGTGGAACACGTCAAAACCCTGGGGCAGCCCGACTATATCGATGATGAGATTTTCTTTGATGAAGAGGAAGACGAAGGCCCTTCCCTCTTTGCGGAAGGCGAAGATCCCCTCTACGACAAAGCCCTGGAAATCGTGACGCAGCAGGGCAAGGCCAGCGCCAGCTACATACAGCGGCGCCTCAAGATAGGGTACAACCGGGCCGCCCGGCTTGTGGAAGAAATGGAAATACACGGCGTGGTAGGTCCCGCCCAGGGGTCCAAGCCAAGGGAACTGCTCCGGGGTGTGTAGCCACCGGGTATAAAGAAAGGACCCGCCGGAACAGCGGGTCCTTTCTTTATATTAAACATTCGCGGCCGCCCGCGCGGGACGTCTTTGCTTTTATTCCCCCCAGGGTATCGGGATTATAATAGTAGCCCCCCGCGGTCTGGAGTTTGGATCATTAGGATCCGATCCTTCCCGGACTTCAACATAGTCGGAATACCCGTCACGGTCGGTGTCGTATTTAAGCGGGTCGGTTGTCGGGAATTCCCTCGGGATATCATCGTCCCTGGGAAAATTCGCGTCTTTTTGTCCGTTGATTTCTTCCCAATCGGTTAACCCGTCCCCATCGGTATCTTTGTTCGTCGGGTCCGTACCTCTGATATACTCGTCCCAGTTGGACAACCCGTCGTTGTCCGCGTCACGGCCCCTGCCGGGAAGATCCGGATTATTTACGGCATCAGGGAAGTACTTTTTTTCCCACCAGTCGGGGAACCCGTCGTTGTCGGAATCTCCGGGGGAGATCTCCACCAATTCCTCGCCATTGACGCCGAGTTGCACAATCACGAAAACCGGTTCACTGGTTACTATTACGTTTGGTTTTTCAAGAGGAGCCACTCGTTCCTCCAGAGCCACCTTAATGGTGTATGTACCGGGCTCCAGGTACAACCCCGCGTGGCCTCCGGCGGCTAAGGGCATACTCCCCTCAAGAATTGGGCTATACGCATCGCTCCCGCTCTTTATCTCCACGCCGGTAACGGCCGTCAACGTCAGCCGGTTCAGTATCCAGAGATTATTGGACCGGTTTACCGCACCCGGAATCCCCACTTCTATCCCGTTGCTAAACACCAGGACGTTCGTTACATTCCCCGCGCTGATCTCCGCCGACTTCGAGGGGAAATAGTCTGAGTTACCCTCTATCTTTACCTGTACCGTATAGGTCCCGGGATCCCTGGATACCGCATAGGTTCCGCCGTCCGCAATAACGGTATCGGGGGACAATAATTCCTCGTTC
>JAIRSL010000340.1 GCA_031255475.1 Treponema sp. | reverse complement strand
AATGGGGGCTTTTTTGGAATTAACTTTTTTTTTTATATTTTTATTAAGTAATAATTAAAAATTTCCATTTAACCCCCCCCCCCCCCCCCCCCTATTATCATTATTAACAACTAATAGTCCGTCAGACTTTAGCCTGGGCAGCAGGCGTCCGTTAAAGCTGTCTTATTCGCCATGTAAGTTTTTCCCTTCATATAATCCCAAGGCATTTTTCGTGGTTATTTCCATGCTTTTAGCCGTGGTTTTCCTGGCAGGATGTTCTGACCCAGAGAAAACCAGGCCCGTTGTATTATTGTCAATGTTTTTTATTGAAGAAAGAGAAAAAATTGCTGTAAGCCCAATACGGGAAGAGGGAGAATAATGAAAAAAAATTCATGGCGTATATTGGGGTTAATCGTATCGGTTGTGTTTTTACCGGCGTGTATGCTGGGTGTGGAAGAGCCGGTTGGTTCAATGTGTCTTTCGGCGCGGGGCTTGGGGACCAACACTTTTGTAGGCGGCCAGCGGGTGTTGGTAGACGCAAGCGGAGACGACAGTAATCCAAACGTCTATGTTCTGGGGGCAAGAGTCTGCGGATCGGGCGATACCTTCCTCTCGGTGGTGTTCCATGACACAACACGGTCTTACGGCTGGATGGATTACCGGGTGAGTCTGCCCCTCGACGCGGGGCAGGAATGGCGTGATTTTGAAACTGAATTCTCCTATGGCGAAGTAGAGTACCACCAGCAGTACAGCCCCGGCCAGGCGATTACCGATGCCATGATCTCTATAGGCGGCCAGGGCCGGGTAAGCAAGGGCGATATATACATCGACAGGATATGGTTTTACCGGAAGGACGATCCCGATAAAACCAACCTGCTAAAAAACGCCAATTTTTCCGATGCCAATGCCATAGAGCGGAGAATCGACAATTACGGGCAAAATGTAATCCGCAAAGATCACGGGCTTGGTAAATTGGGCGTGTGGTACCTCAATTGGGGCATGGATCCCATTCTGAAATCGGATATTCCCCTCCTTCTCGAAAAAGGCGCTGCCTATGTGGAATCCAACCGAAGACCCAAAATGCCCTATTTCGGCCCGGAACCGCCGCTGCCCCCCCAATCGCCCGGCGATAACTGGAAAAATATCGGCGTGTACTTGTGGGACAGAAACGCTGCGGGGGCCGATGGTTTTCAGGAGTGGCTCGGCGGCCTGCCGGTAAATTACGCCGAAGATTTTGCGGACCGGTGGGCTTGGGGTGAATGGAAAAGCAATTACCGGGTTGAACCCTGGAGGGCCTGGAAAAACAAAGACCCCCAAAACAGAAGGTTCGTCTATACGGTCCCTCCCTTTCCCGATAGCGCGGACGGCCTTCCCGGATCGGGAGTAGGGTGGGGCGGTACCCAGGCTTTACATAACAACCTGGCATATCAAAAGGCCGCTAATGGAGACTACAACTCCCATTACCGGGATTTAGGCAGCATGCTGGTAAGCCAAGGCTTCCCCGATGCGATTATCCGGTTCGGTCACGAAATGGATGGGGACTGGTACGCCTGGTCGGTCTGCGCCGGGTATAACCAGGAAGAAAAACAGGAAAATTTCGCGAAGGCCTTCCGTCAGTTTGTTGACACGATGCGTTCCGTTCCGGGCCAGCAGTTTGAATTCTCCTGGAACCCATGTTTGGGGCAATCAACCCCGGAAGTGCTGCGGAGGAGCTTTCCCGGATCGGAATACGTGGATTACATTACCTTTGACAGCTACGACCACTATTACCCCGAAATTTATGACCATAAGTACCAGTACTCCTCCAATGCCGAAGAAAGGCGCAGGGCCCAGGAGATGCAGTGGATAGTATTTGAAAACAGGCCCACCGGACTCAAGTGGTTTGCCGGTTTTGCCGGGGAAATGAACAGGCCCCTTGCCATCGCCGAATGGGGCCTGTGGCACAGCCCGGCGGAACTCAGGGACGGAAGCGACAATCCCTATTTTATCCGCAAAATGTACAACTGGATTAACGAGAACAACGTTGCCTGGCACCTGTATTTCATGTTCGGAGATGTATCCCACTCCCTGTACGATCTGTACCGCTACCCCAATGCTTCCGGAGAATTCCTGAATCTGTGGAGGTTAGGCGGCGCGCCGGAGGGTTATCCCTATGCGCAGGAACAGGATCATCTGGCTCCCCGTGTTGTTCCGGCGGCCTTTTCGCCGGACAAAATACCGGAACTTGACGGGAAAACCCCGGTAAAGGAATTGCTCGCCAAGGACGGGATGATCACCGGATCGACCTGGCTGACCTCCGACCCCTGGGCCTATGCCGGCGGCATATTGGGAAGCCTGGAGTCGAAAAGCGTACCCGACTCCCACTTAAAGCCGACGGCGATAACCTTTCGCGACAGCCCCGGGGCAAAGCACCTGGTTATTGTCTACCAGTTGTGGCGGCAAAACTGGGATCAGAGTACGGTGGGGATGCAATTCGGCCTGTACCTCAACGGGGTCAGAATCAAAACAGTACGGACGCAGGTAGGAGGCCGTGGATGGTGGGATTCCTACGGGTACGTGGTGTATCAGAATATGGATATTCCCCCGGGGGCCGAGATCAGATTCCAGGTAGATCAGGAAGATGTTAACCCCAATAACAGGCAAGGTACCCCGGAATGGACACCCATCAATATAGACTACGCACTGCTGTACAACGATTAAGTTGTCCAACGACTAAGGAGATTGGCTATTATGAAGAAATTTTTGTTAGTTTTACTGGTTTTTTCATTCGCGGGCGGGGCGCTGGTTTTTGCCGAAGACGGCTTTAGCTGGGACGGTGAGGTGCATATCGGAACCAGGCTTAGGGCCCGGGATGATTTTACCGAATTGGAAAAGGAATCGGCCAATGTTCCTATAATGGAGCCCGGCGGCGAAATGAAGGGCGAGTTCAACCTGAACTATGCCAGGAAGGGCCTGGGTATTACCGCCACCTTTACCGGTTTCTATGGTTTTTCCAATCAGGGCAGCATAAACATTTGGCTGGAGGGTACATACCGGGACCCGGCGGATCTTTTCGCGTTCTGCCTGTTCACCAACATCATAAACGCCCGGGGGAACGCGGCTCCTGCCTGGTTCAGCAACGGTCCTGAACGGCTTTGGCTGTATTACAATATGTTTGGCGGTAAACTGCGGATTTACGGGGCCTACCGGGGCCGCACCGACGATGATCTGGAAGAATGGGACGATAACTGGAGCGGGGACTGGAATGTTTCCGACCTAGTAAAGGATACCAACTTCAACTTTTATCCCCTTGCCGACGCGGCCGGCCTGCAATTCAGATGGTACGGTTTTAAAAATTTCGATTTCGGCGTTACGTTTGGCAGCCAGGGGGCCATCGCCGGTTATGACATTAAGCAGAATATCGACTACATGACCGACTTAACCCGCTACGACTTCGTGAAAGGCTTCCTCCTGAACAAAACCGTTTTGGGTCTAAAGTACTCGGTGGATAAGTGGGCCGCCGCCCTCATGTTCGGGGCAAGCACCTCTTTTAATGAGGTAACCGTTGAATACGAAGACACCTTCTACCATTTGTACCTGGGCGGAAAATACGACCTGAATTCCAGCCTGGGGTTTTACGGCGATTTTAACACGGCCAACCTGAACCACCTTACCAGTGATTTTTATTACCCTTTTGTCAATTTCGGTGTTGGCGCTTTGTATACCATCGGTCCCCTGCACGCATGGCTCAATCTGAAAATGACAGACATCTTTGAAGAGGAAGCGGCGGTATTCTCTGTTGAACCACGGGTTCATTTTACCGTCATACCCGATACCCTCCAGGTACGGTTTCCCTTTACCGTCGCGCTGGACCTGACCAACAAAGCGCAGGAATTGGTTTTCAGCCCCGCGCTGTATTGGAACTTTGCCCGCAACGGCCTTAATGATGATCCCAAGAAAGACGGCGAGCTGGGTACCGGCGTAGTTTTCGCGTATAACCTCGGATTCCGTATTGCGGATGATGGCGGCAGGATCAATAAAAACAACCTTGAAATTACCTTCCGGGTGAGTTTTTAATCCCGTGGCGGGATTAAAGGGTACTATATGAAGCGGGCTTTATTAATTCTGTTAATCCTTTTTGCCGCGGGGAGCATGGTTTTTGCGGAGGACGGCTTTAGTTGGGAAGGCAACGCCCGTATGGGATCGCGGATTGATTTTACCGATGAAAAAACAACGGACGGTCCGCGGATGCAGCCCTTTGGCGACAAGAGGGGCGAGTTTATCCTTGTCTATGCCTACAATGGGCTGACGTTGAAGACCTTTTTAACCGGATCGTACTACGGAAACGGTTACAAGGAGAAGGGTAACGGAAGCATTGCCCTGTCGGCGGAAACGTATTACTTTCATCCCGGTAACCTCTTCGCGTTCTGCCTGAACAGCAAAATTGTGTCCGCGGACGGCGAATTATCGCCGTCATGGTTCGGTAACGGGCCGTCCAAGCTGTGGTTGTATTACAACCTGTTCGGCGGGGACCTGCGTCTGTTCCTTGGGATACACGGGCGCGAGGATGACGACTTTGATGACGGTTTTAACGGCGACTGGAACGTATCCGATGTGGTTAAGGATGAGAAATTCGATTTTAATCCCATTGACAACAATATTCCGGTCATGCAGTTCAATTATACGGGCATTAAAAACCTGACTTTAGGCGCTACTTTTAGCGGCGAGGGGGCGCTGGCAGGGTATTATACGGCGCCCGATACGCACCAGGTTATTGACAAGACCCGCTACGATTTTGCCAGGGGCTTTCTTCTGCGGCATTCGGTCTTTGGGGCCAAATACGCTTTTAAAAACCTCGGCAGCGGGGGCCTTTCCCTCGCGGCGATGATGGGAGTTTCTACTCCCTGGGTAGAAACCCTGCGCCGGTATTCCGATTCCGAGTACCATGCGTACCTGGGGTTCAGCTACGTCTTTCTGGACAAAAAGATACGGATACACGGCGATATAAAAGCGGTTGATATAGCCAAAGATCGGATGATGTTTTTGGGCCTGGGCAGTGTTCTTACCTTTGGCCGCTTTTATGCGGAATTAAAGGTTAGGGCGCGGGACATTACCGAACAGGTGTCCCGGTCCCTACAATTCGAGGCCCTGCCCGTGTACACCATCATCCCAAATACCATGCAGGTAAGGGTTCCCGCCTTTGTAACCTTGGACTTTACCGGCCAGGAACTTACCGCCAGCTTTGCGCCGGCCCTGTACTGGAACCTGAGGGGCGATTGGATCGACGACGATCCCCAAACCGGTTTTATTTTCCGGTACAACTTTGGATACAGATTCACCCAGCCCATTGGCATAAATACGAACAACCTTGAGCTTATCTTCCGGGTAGCTATTAAGTAGGCAGGAGGCATGTATGAGTAAAAAATCGCGGTTTTCACATTTCTGCCTTACGCCGGGCCTGGCGGTTTTGATCCTTGCCGGCGGCCTCGCCGGGGCGTGTAAAGCCCTGCCGGAAGATGAAAACGATACAGATTACCTTATGCCGCTGCCCGGCGGCGTTATCGTGCTGTATGAAACGGGCAGCGGGAGCTATGTTCCTTACGAGTCCGGTTTAGCGCCGGGCGACAGAATTACGAGACCGCCG
Source organism: Treponema sp. (assembly GCA_031255475.1). Taxonomy (GTDB): domain Bacteria; phylum Spirochaetota; class Spirochaetia; order Treponematales; family Breznakiellaceae; genus JAIRLK01. Next base: position 7,689 of record JAIRSL010000340.1, on the reverse strand, counting down.
GACCCGATCTGGCCCAATGCCGACGCCGTTTTTGGCGGCTGGTTCAAGGATGGCGTTACTTTTTACGAATCCTGGGATTTCGATACCGATACGATTCCCCCGGAGGCCGGGAAAAACATGACCCTCTATGCCCAATGGAACGCTACGGAAACTGAACGCTGGATAGCCCGTAACTGGATATGGGAAAACCAGGGGAACGATATAATGGGCCAGATAATAGAACTGGAGACCGGCGAGGAATATACCCTGTACATTAAGTGCTGGATGCAGGGCGGTAATTCCACCCAGAACAACCATGTTGTCGCGTTTTGTCTGGACCCCGATACCGGCGCACGGGTGTATTCGGTGCGGCAGCAGATTTTTCAAAACAATCTGTGGACAGAATATACCTATACCTTTACGGCGCAAAACCGGTGGTACGTTGTCGGCGTGTTTCCCGGCCTTGCGGCATCGGGGGGCGGGACCTTTTATACCAGGGAGACGCGGCTTACCAAAACCGGCGATGACAGAAACATGCTGCGCCGTTCCGATTTTAAATTCGGCGCGGGCCTTGAGGAGGATAAAACGTATTTTACTCAAGGTTTTCTTGCCGGCGCTCTCACCAAAGACGGAACCGGAAAGAACGCCGCTTTTTCGCCGGGTACCTGGTATTTTGGGAGTTCCCGTTTCGGTCTGTTACGGGAACAGTCCTTTTGGAACGATAGTACGATCAGCGGACAGATCGCTTCCCAGGGAGGCGTTGTCTATCTTGATGACAGAGAGTGATGATAAAGGGTAAAGAACGCGGAATTCTTCCGTGATAGAGGAATACCGTTTTATTACCCGCAGGTTTATATAAAACGTGGCGTTTAACGCAATCGTTGTAAGCGCAAAGGAGTTTTGTATGAAAAAGAGAAACAAATGTTTTTTGGCGCTGACTGTTCCGGCGGCAGTAGTTCTGTCTGCCGTCCTTTTTGCCGCGTGCGGCGGCAAAGACGAGCCGGGTCCGATCGGCGGGGATGATTCGGTAGCGCTTACCGGTGTGACGGCCAGTGGTACGCCAACCACTAAACTGGTCCTGACGTTTAGCGCCGCCGTTGACGGCCTGAACGCGGAGGACATTACCCTGAACGCGGGAAGCACCGGCGCGACGAAAGGGGCTTTGACCTCAACTGGAGGAGGCAGCGTGTATGAACTTGCGATAACCGGCGTTATCGCAAGCGGAGAGGTAACGGTTACGGTGAGCAAAAGCGGTTATACCTTTGACCCGGCCAGCAAGCCTGTCACGGTATCTTATTCGTCCGGTTCGGATCCTGACACATTTACCGTGTGGTATAACACCGGCTTCGCTGTTCCCGCAACTATAGCCGCGACTGATGTGGAAAGCGGGGATAAAATACAAGCGCCTGCCGCGCTGACCAAAGAGGGTTTTACCTTTAAAGGCTGGTACACATCATATTCGGTTGATTCGGCGACCGGTCTGTGGAAATACGAGGATGCGGATGAATGGAATTTTGACACGGATACGGTTACCGGAAACATGACCCTTTACGCCGGATGGGACGGCGGGGTAAAGATTATGCCCCGTTCATGGATCTGGGCTAATAACCAGAACCAGTTGCAGGGGCGTTTGATACAACTGCAAGCGGGTAAGACTTATAAGATGGGCGTACGGTATTTTATACAACCGGGTCATGGGCCGGTATATTTACAGGCGCGTTACCGGCCCAACCAGGAACCTTATACTACCGATTTTAATATATCATTGGCGGTTACTGCGAGTGATAACTGCTTCAAAATAGATGAAGACGAATTTACGGCTTCGTATACCGGATGGTATTTTATCGGCCTGAGCAACTACACCCCGGGATCTGATGACACCCACGGTCAAATAATTCTCCACGAGATATGGTTAAAAGAAAAAGGCGGGGGCGATATAAACCTGCTGGCTAACGGGGATTTCGTGTGGAAGGATGCGTCTTCGGCGCAATTTCATGACACGATATATGTACTAGACCCATTCCATGAAGGAGGGGAGCCAAGAAACGAATGGGATGCTGATGCGTGGAATATGAACGACATGGCGGACAGCAACGGGGCTAACGGGATTCATATGATACGGGACTGGAATTATGTTCGTACCAATGGCAATTTTCTTTACGACCTTACAGGCGGTAAAATTCTTACGGGTGAGTATCAGAAACTGATTTTCCCCAAGCCTGCGCACCCTTAACGGAGATTTCGGTTGTAACACATGCGCTTTAAGCGCAAAGGAGTTTTGTATGAAAAAGAGAAACAAATGGTTTTCGGCACTGCCTGTTTTGGCAGTAGTATTTCTGTCTGTCGGCCTTTTTGCCGCGTGCGGCGACAAAGACAAGCCGGGTCCGGTCGGCGGGGATGACCCGATAGCGTTGATCAGCGTGACGCCCAGCGGTACGCCAACCGGTAAGCTGACCCTGACGTTTAGCGCTGCCGTTGACGGCCTTAGTGCGGAGGACATTAGCCTGAGCGCGGGCAGTACCGGCGCGGCGAAAGGGGCTTTGACCTCAACCGGAGGCGGCGCGTATGAACTTGCGGTAACCGGCGTTACCGCAAGCGGAGAGGTAACGGTTACGGTGAGCAAAAGCGGCTATACCTTTGATCCGGCCAGCAAGATCGTCACGGTAACTTCTTCTTCCGATCCCGGAGCGATAGCGCTTAACACTGTGACCTCTAGCGGTACGCCAACCGCTAAGCTGACCCTGACGTTTAGCGCCGCCGTTGACGGCCTTAGTGCGGAGGATATTACCCTGAGTGCGGGAAGTACCGGCGCGGCGAAAGGGGCTTTGACCTCAACCGGAGTCGGGGTGTATGAACTTGCGATAACCGGCGTTACCGCAAGCGGAGCGGTAACGGTTACGGTGAGCAAAAGCGGTTATACCTTTGACCCGGCCAGCAAGTCCGTCATGGTAACTTCTTCGTCCGGTTCGGATCCTGACACATTTACCGTGTGGTATAACACCGGCTTCGCTGTTCCCGCAACTATAGCCGCGACAGTTGATGTGGAAAGCGGGGCTAAAATACAAGCGCCTGCCACGCTGACCAAAGAGGGTTTTACCTTTAAAGGTTGGTACACATCATATTCGGTTGATTCGGCGACCGGTCTGTGGAAATACGAGGACACGGATAAATGGGATTTTGACACGGATACGGTTACCGGAAACATGACCCTTTATGCCGGATGGGACGGGGGGTATAAACGTATGCCTCGTACCTGGATTTGGAATAACCAGCCAAATATTTTGGAGGGGCGCTTGATACAACTGCAAGCGGGCAAGACGTACAAAATGGGCGCGCGGTATATTGTAGAACCGAACTGGGGGCCGGTGTATTTAATAGCGCGTTACCGGCCTAACGGCGAAAATTATGCTACCGAATCGACAAGGGTAACGCTGGCGGCGAGCAGCGACGATTTCTTCACAATAGCGGAAGAAGAATTTACCGCTTCGCATGACGGGTGGTATTTTATCGGCGTTACTATGTTCAACACCGCCACTGATCCATCGGGCGGCGGCCAGTATCTTCTCCACGAGGTATGGTTAAAAGAAAAAGGCGGGGGCGATATAAACCTGCTGTCCAACGGGGATTTCGTGTGGAAGGATCTGGATGATTCGAACGCGAAATTTCATCAAGTGGCAAATAACGGACAGGATCCGTTCCATGACGGAGGGGGGCCAAGGAACGAATGGAATGACGCTTTATGGAATATGAACCATTCAGGAGTCCATGGGTTATCCAGTTGGACCTATTTTGTTGAAAATTTCCTTGGGAGTATCACCGGCAATAAAATTGCCAACAATAGCCATCAGGCCCTGAAGTTCCCCAAGCCGGCGCACCCCTAACCGGGATAGCGTTTGTGTTATCGCGTTTTAGAATGCGGTATCCGGAAAACCGCAGGTTTCCGGCCTTTGGTTTTCCGGATAAGTTCCAATCACCCGGCCATTTAAGCGGCCGGGTAAGGAGGGATATATGTAGAATAAAAAACAACCACGACACCGCAAACTTGTTTTGATAATTTTATTTTATCAAAATTTTCCTGAGTTCGTACGGTTAAGGTACGGTGGTTAAATTCTCTTTGGTTATAAAGCCTTCGTGTAAAGCGAAGCAATCACATATTTTAGCATAATTCCGGTACTAGTGACAGGAGCGTATTGTTATGGAAAAATTCATGCTGAACCGCGAGATTCCGGTAGAGGAGGGGTTTGATCTGGTTGTAGCGGGCGGCGGGCCTGCCGGTTCCGCCGCGGCAATCTGTGCCGCACGGCTGGGGGCAAAGGTACTCCTGGTAGAAGCCCTGGGATGCCTTGGCGGAATGGGAACTTCCGGGGTTGTTTCCGCCTTTAATCCCATGGCAAATGGCGAACAGATGGTGGTGGGAGGGTTCATGAGAGAAGTTATCGAAACCCTCTACCGCCGGGGTTATGTGCCTACCCTGCTTGATCCTAAACGCTGGAGGGAGGAATTTCACTCCTGGTCGCCTTTTGACGCCGAAGGATTAAAACTGTTGCTGGATGAGCTTGCCCAAAAGGCAGGCGTTGAGGTTCGTTTTTTTACCCGCGTTATTGACGCCGATGTGGACGCCGGCGCCAAGCAGGTAAAGGGGCTTATTCTTTCCAATGTTGAAGGCTACCGTTATATAAAAGTTAAAACATGTATTGACGCCACAGGGGATGCTGTGTTGGCTGATCTTTGCGGCGCCCCTTACTGGGAAGCGGGCCGGGATACACCGAATATGATGCCGGCTACCCTTTGCGCTCTTTTGACGGGGATAGAATGGAACCGCGTCAACCGCAGTGATATACATCTTGCGGGCCACCAGGAAAAAATTGAACAAGCCATAGCGGATGGTTTCTTTTCCCAACCCGACAAACATGTACCGGGACTTTTTATGGGTATGCGCCAGACGGCATTGATGAATGCCGGCCATGTCTTCGGTATGAACGCGGTGAACTGCCGCAGTCTTTCTGACGGTGTGGCTAAGGGCCGCAGACTGGTACAGGAGTATGTCGAATTTTACCGGAAGTATATGGGCCTTAGAGACATTCAACTTGTAAGTACCGGGGCCATGATGGGCGCGAGGGAGAGCCGGCGCGTTCATGGCGAGTATGTGCTTGATTATGAGGATTACAAGGCCAGGAAAAAATTTCCGGATCAAATTGCCATCTTCGCCAACGCGGTGGATATCCATGTCTACGATTGCACTGAAGAACAGTACAATCGTTATCACGAAGAATATACCACGATAGACCGTTACGCCCCCGGTGAATATTACGGCATACCTTACGGTGTTTTGATTCCCAAAGGCTGGAAGAACCTCTGGGTTGCCGGCCGCTGTGTTTCCGCGGACGTAAAGGTTCACGGTTCTTTGCGGGTACAACCTGCCGCATCCATGATGGGGCAGGCTGCGGGGGTTGCCGCCGTACAGTCTATTAAAACCGGCAAGGCGGCCGCTGACATTGATACCGGTGTTCTGGTGGAAACCCTAAGAAGCCAGGGGGCGAATCTGCCCCAGGAAAAACTATCCGGCGTCATGACCAGAAAGTAATATCAAACACCCGTTCGGCCGGAATACCGGAAACATGGAAACGGCAGAGCGGATTAGTTTTAGAACAGCCTTAATGGGCAAGGAGTTTTTATGGATCGGCAGACGGATATTATCGTATACGGAGGGACATCGGCCGGGATTACCCCGGCTATCCAGGCAAGGATGCCGGATAAACCAGTAATTCCGTCGGGCGCCGAATCCGGCAATCTTGATGTAGTGAACCGAACGGCGGCTGCCGCCGTATTTTGAAAGATTTATCCGGGAACCCGTGGTTTGAAACCTGCGGTTTGAAACCTACAGTTTCTTGGACAAGTTCAACCACCTGATCGTTTAAGCGGCAGGTGGCAGGTAAGGAGGGCTTTATGCAAAAAGTTTCAAAATCGATTCTTGCCATGACCGGAGTTGTTTTGGCATGTATTCTTGCCGCCGCTTTATTAGCGGCCTGCCGTTCCCCGGCGGGAGGAGGACCGCCGGCTTCCCCGGTGGTGAATAGGGTGACTATCACCCCCGGCGAGGTTACGGTTACGAGGGGGGATAGCCAGGAGTTTACCGCCCTAGTAGAGGGTTCGGAGGGGGTCAGCCAGGAAGTTGATTGGACCCTGGAAGAAGGCCATGTTGCGGGTACTACTCTGACCCCCGATCCCGATGTCCCAACAAAAGCGGTTTTATATGTCGCGGCGGACGAGACGGCCGTAACGTTGACCGTAACGGCGGCTTCTAAGGCGAATCCTTCCAAATCCGGTACGGCCGCCGTTACCGTTACGCCGGGAGTGCCCCAAGCGCTTCCCGCTCCGCAAAACCTACGGTGGTCCGGGAATACCGCTCAATGGGATCCGGTTACCGGCGCCGCGGGGTACTCCGTCCAACTGTATAAGAACGAAACCCCCGAGGGAGACCCGGTAGAACTAGCCGGAACCAGCCATGACTTTAGCGGCAGTGTAGAAGACACGGGGGTGTATACCTTCACGGTAACAGCCAAAGGGGATGAGGCGGCGTTCTTCCTTGATTCGGCGGCGGCGGATTCCACCGGTACGGAGGACGGCGGCGGAAGGTTGGCCGTAGGGACTAAGGTGTCTGTTATCTTTACCCCGGATGATGAGAGCGGGAATCTGACGGTAATGGCTCCGGAGGTTCTGACCATAAGCAAGACATCCGAAACGGCAACTCTGGACCTTACGGTGGAAGGAGACGGTTTTAACGGCTTTATCTGGGTTCTTGACGGCGTTCCCATAGACGCTTCGGGGAACGGGATAACTCTTGGAAGCGGGGGAACAACCCTCACGATAAACGCGGCGGACTCATCTGTCAGGCTGGGCGGACATTCGGTAACGGTGTACGCATGGAGAGCCGGTGTACTCTGGTCGCCCCGGAGCGCCGTTAGCCTTAACGTAACACAATAAAATTTCTTATTAGGGAGAAAACTATGAATAAAGTGAAGATTTTTGCCATATCCCGGTATTTGATTTCCTCGGCCCTGGCCGCCGCGGCGGTTCTGGCCCTGGCTGCCTGTGCCCCGGTTGTGGAGCCGGCGGGAGGACCCTTCCCGCCTTCCACGGGTAAGGGCACCTTAACCATACAACTCGGCGTTGATGACCTTAGGGCCGTTCCGTCCGCAATCGCTGCCCGGACCTTGCTGCCGGCAGTTCCGTTGCTTTTCAGTTCTTACAATCTGGCGTTTACCCCCCAGGGCGGCGGCGAACCTGTAATGAAAAACGGTATTACCAGCCTGACGGGGATTGAACTTGACCCGGGAACCTATACCCTGGTACTGAAAGCGTACAGTGGTACAGACGTGGCCGCCGAGGGAACCGTATCCGGCGTTGAGGTAACTGAGGGGGAAAATACACAGGCGACCGTGTCCCTGCTGTTTAAGCCAACGGAAACCGAGGCCACCGGTACGTTGAGCGTAACGGTTACGAATTCAAGCGTATTAACCCTTTCCCAGGCGGTGTTCAACTGGACCCCCCTGAGCGGCGGAACCGGTGCGGGGAGCGAATCTCTCACCGGGTCCGGTTTAAGCGGGAGCAAAGTTTTAAAAGCGGGATACTACCTTGTTACCGTTACCCTCTCCGCGGGGGACCGGACGGCGAAGAGGAGCGACGCGGCCCACATCGGCGCGGGACAGA
>JAIRSL010000273.1 GCA_031255475.1 Treponema sp. | reverse complement strand
TTTTTCGCGATCCCCGTTACGGTCATGTCGTCGGCATAGTTGTTCAGAAAAGTCCGCAGGCTTTCGGCAAAGAGGATCTGGTCATCGGCAAGCAGGAGTTTCAGTTTCTCTTCCGGCATTTGCCCCAGGATTATACCCCCCATGCCGGAATAAAGAAACCTCAACATCCGGAAGATTTCCGAAATTTCAGTTTTCGGGAAAGATCCGTCCGTGTTTAGGCAATGTACAAGCGCATTCTGAACAGCCCCGGACGGATCCGGTATTCTTCCCGCGTATCCGGCCCGCAGGTGGCGGTGCCCAGCCCCCGCTGGGCGATGTCGATATTCAACAGGTAACACCCCTCATCACCGGCGGAAAGGTCAACCAGATCGCAGGGGTGGAGGGCCGCCAGCAGGTTCTCCTGGCTGTACCGGCTTACGCTCAGGTTAAAGGGCCCCGCGCCGGTACGGACGGTAAAGGCCGCCGGTTTGCCCGGGGGAACCTGTTTCCCGGAAAGCGTAAAGGTACGCACCCCGGTTCGGTTGCCGTTTTCCTGGGGCATGGCGTAGGGCACTTCCATTTCCGCCACGGTGTTTTCGTAACGGCCCAGAAACGCCGAGGCCCGCCGGTCGGCGTAGGACTCATGGGGCCCCGCGCCGAACCAGGAGACCCTGTCGTAATAGGCGGGGATCCGCGCCTTAATACCGACTTTGGGCAGCTCCGGCAGAGAGGGATCCAGATCAAAGCTGATATCCATGATCAGGGGCTGCCCCCCAGCGGGGGCGATGCTTACGCGGGTATAGATCCCCAGCCGCCGGTCGCGGAATTCGGGGATCGCCTTTTCGCCGCTCAGCAGGGTCGCGGTGTAACGGAGCGCCGGAGCCCCGTCCCACCGGATCTCTTCCGTCTTTTCATCCGCAAGACGCAGGTGGAGCAGATCCATCTCGATCCACGGATACATGGCGCCTCCCCGCCTGTAGGCTATTGACGCGGGGTCGTTCCGCTGGTTCATGACGCTTTTTAAGCCGTCATTCTGGGTGGGCACCCGGAACAGGGAGGGTTTAAAGAGTCCGGCAAAACCGGACAGGTCTTTTTCCGTATTGGAGCCACGCGGCGCCACGGCGCTTTCATGGATGATCCGTTCGGCGGAACCGATAAGCAGGCCAGCCGGGGCCCAGGGAACGGCTCGTTTCAGGCGGAAATCGGCGTGGATAAACACCACCCCCTCGTATTTCCGCGAATCAAAGGCTTCCGGCGCGGGAAAGCTTATTTCGGCGGAAAGCCCCGGCTCAAGATCCGGCAGGGCCGTCACCGCCTCCGCCAGGGTGGCGTCTTCGGTACAGAGTTTCCAGTACAGTTCCACATTGTCCAGGGAGGAAAAATCAAAGCGGTTTTCCAGAATAAAGGCAAAGGGGTTTTCCGGAACCGGTTTAAGGCGCAGCGGAGAAAAAACCTGCCGGCATTCGGCCATACCGGGCTTAAGGGACTGGTCCGGGAGGAGCAGGCCGTCAAGGCAGAAGTCGTAGTCCGTCGGCAGGTCGCCAAAATCACCGCCGTATTTCCAGTATTTCTTCCCCTCCGGGCTAAAGGCTTCAAGGCCGTGATCTATCCATTCCCAGATATAGCCCCCCTGCAGTCCGTGGTGGGACTCTATGGCCCGCCAGTAATCCGCCAGGCTTCCGTTGGAGTTTCCCATGGCGTGAGAATACTCGCACATAATAAGGGGGCGGTAATCCTCCCGGTACTTTACAAAGTCGGTGATAAGCTCGATGGTAGGGTACATGGGAGGAACGATATCCGTTACATCCCGGCCGCCCTGCAGGGTGTCCAGGGTTTTGGCCCGGTTTCCCTTCCTGCTGCCTGACCGGGTGGCCCCCTCGTAGTGAACGGGCCGGGTAGGATCGTAACGGTGTATCCACGCGCTGCCCAGCACATGGTTGCTCCCGTTGCCGCTTTCATTCCCCAGCGACCAGACGATAACCGCCGGATGGTTTTTATCCCGTTCCACCATCCGCTGTATCCGGGAAATAAAAGCGTAAGTCCAGGCGCTTTCATCGCAAAGCTGATCGTAGAAACAATGGCTCTCTATATTGGCCTCATCGGTAAGATAGATACCGTAGCGGTCGCAGAGTTCATACCACCGTTCATCATCGGGGTAATGGCAGGTACGGACCGCGTTAAAGTTATGCTGTTTTAAGAGCCTGATGTCCCGGATCATGGATTCCACCGAGAGGGTCTTGCCGGTCTTTTCGTCATGCTCGTGGCGGTTAGCGCCCTTAATCAGTACCGCCTTCCCGTTCAGCAGGAGTTCCCGGTTGGCGATCTTTAGCGATCTGAAACCGGTACAAAAGGCCGTGCTTTCTATATGGCGGCCGTTCCGGAACAAACTGACCGAGAGCATATACAAATTCGGCGCCTCGTGGGACCAGGGCTTTGGATTATCAAGGACTATCTCCGCCTCCAGGTTGTTTGAATTTGCCCGGTAATCGCAGGCCAGGGTCTGTTCCCCGGAAACCAGGGGTTTCAGGGTCGAGGCCAGGCGAACCGCGTCTTCGCGGCCGGCGGGCAGGCTGAAAGGGTAAAGCTTCCAGACGATATTGAAGACGCTTTCGGCATCTGAAACGGGGATGGAAAAATTACCGGCGGTCCGGCCCGGCGGCAGATTTCCGCCCAGGGTAAGGGAAAGCTGGATAAGGCCCCTTGGCTCCGCCGCGCCGGGCAGGGCCTTTATGTCCTTAACATAACAGTCCTCCGTGGTGTAGAGAAACACGCTCCGGTGGATGCCGCCGAACCACCACTGGTCCTGATCCTCCACATAGCTGGCATCGGAATACCGGACTACTTTGACGCACAGGACATTCTCCCCTTCCGTGAGGAAGGGCGTAATATCGTATTCCTGGGGAAGCCGGGTATCCTTCCCCGCCCCGGCAAAAACGCCGTTTACGTAGATCAGGGCCACGCTTTCCGCCGATCCCAGGTTCAGCACAACACGGCGGCCTTTCCAGTCCTCCGGAATCGTAAAATTCCGGCGGTAGAGGCCGGTGGGGTTTTCCCGGGGAGCTTTTGGGGGCACCGCCTGGTAGGGCATCTGCTGGTTTGTGTAGTGGGGCTTATCGTAGCCCTGGCGTGTCCAGGTTCCGGGAACCTTTATAAGGGGCCAGGAGCCAACGGATTCTTCGGGACGAACCCAGCCGGGCACCCCTTCTTCCCCGGGAAGATCGTCTTCCGGGTTATCCAGCAGCTTGAATTGCCACATCCCGTCCAGGCTCCGGTAGAGGCTGTTATCCTCCGGAAGACGGAATTCCGGCCCCGCGATAAGATCCGCCAGGGCGGCCTTTTCGGAACAGAAAGGCAGAAGAGGACTGCGCATGGGCAGACGGTTTATTTCCTGAATTTCCGGGTTTTCCCATATGGGGAGGATTTTAGGGCGCATTATGGTTTGATAATGGAACTGTCTTTTTATATTGTCAACAGAGTGAACCCTGTGCCATACTGAGCCGGAGGTTCGCCATGCTGGATACATTAACCCAAAAAGTTTCCGACGCCCTGCGTTTTGTGGCCGGAAAGTCCACGATAACCGAAAAAAACATTGACGACGCGGTAGAGGCCATCAAAATGGCCCTGCTTGAAGCGGACGTAAAC
>JAIRSL010000268.1 GCA_031255475.1 Treponema sp. | reverse complement strand
GCAATACCGGTATAAGGAGAAATAGTATGGACGGGACAGGGAAAGAGGCGTCCGGCACAGGGACGTTGCGGCGCAACAAGTATTGTTTTGGAGTCGGTACCATAGGACGGGACATGTTCTACATCATGGTCAGCATGTTTCTTCTGGTCTACCTTACCGAGGTGCTGGATCTGTCCGACTCCCTCATGTGGTGGGTAACCGGGGTCTTTACGGTTCTGCGGATCTTCGACGCCCTCAACGATCCCTTTATGGGACTTCTTGTGGACAATACCAGAACCCGCTGGGGAAAATTCAAACCCTGGATCCTCGCCGGAGCCCTTGTGGGCAGTGTTTCGATGATCCTCCTCTTTACCGACCTGGGTCTGAGCGGCGCTTCCTATGTCATCGTCTTCGCGCTGTTTTACATCGCGTGGGATATTTTCTACGGCGCAAACGATACCGCCTACTGGTCAATGCTGCCTTCCCTCTCGCTGGATCCGAAGGAACGGGAACGTATAGGCGCCTTTTCCCGAATCTGCGCCAACGCCGGCGCCTTTTCCGCGGTGGTAATAACCCTGCCCCTTACCGGCGCTATCGGGCAGGTAATCGGCATCAAACCCGCCTGGACACTCTACGCCGCGATCACCGCGGCCCTCATGATCCTCTTCCTTCTTGTAACCCTCTTCGGTGTAAAGGAAAACCGTTCCCTGTTCCGGACGGAAGGCTCCACGACGCTGCGGGAACTGTTCCGGGCCATCTTCAAAAACGATCAGCTCCTCTTTGTATCCATAGCGATGATGCTTTTTATGATAGGCTACACCACCACCGTCAACTTCGGCGCATATTTTTTCAAATACGCCTACGGCGACGAAAACATGTATTCTGTTTTTGCGGCGGTTCTCGGCATCTCCCAAATCGGCGCCCTGGCGGTATTTCCCCTCTTCAGCAGGCGGTTTTCCCGGAAGAAACTCTACACCGCCGCCACCGTTCTTGTCATCGCCGGGGACACGCTTTTCTTTTTTTCCCCCATGCGGATGATTCCCCTGGGTATCGGAGGAATGTTGATATTCGTAGGGCAGGCGTTTATTCAGCTTCTTATGATGATGTTTCTTGCGGATACAATCGAATACGGCCAGTGGAAATTCGGCAAACGCAACCAGGGCGTTACCTTTTCAATCCAGCCCCTGATCAACAAGATAGGCGGCGCCATAGCCAGCGGCGTTGTCGGGGCGACACTGATCCTGTCGGGCATCAACTCCGCGGCCTCCCCGGCTGACGTTTCCCCCGGCGGCATCGTCCTGATGAAAACCGCCATGCTGATCCTCCCCCTGGCGATCATCGTGTTGGGCTACTTTATCTACCTTAAAAAGTACAGCCTTGACGAAAAGACCTACGCCGGAATCCTCGCCGATCTGCGGCAGCGGGGAGACATCACGGACGGACTTTAATTGGAATAACCGCGAACGTGACGAACGGAAGAAAAAAGAACTGAAGAGGTTTTAACCGCAGACCACGCAGACTCTCACGGACCGGTTGGAAATTCAGATATTTTGTCCGTGCCGTCCGTGGTTAATTTCTCTTCTCCTTACTTTTTCGACTTCTTCGACTTCGAGGTAAAATTCTCTTTCAAATTTTTAAATTTTGTCCGTAACGTCCGTGGTTAATTCCCGTTTTCGCGCAGCACGATTTATAAACCTCTCTCGGACAATCCTTTCGCGATATCAAGATAAAAATCCAAAATGTTTACGCCTTTATATTTTATCCTGTATGCGTCAACGATTCCCGCGTGAGAGATTCCAAACGCGCCCTGAGTCGTTACTATGCCCCTAAAATTCCCCCATTTTGCCGAATCCACAGGACACAAGCCGTCGTTGTCTCCGTCCGTCATTTTTATATACGGATTCATAACTATAAAAGTGGGAGCGCTAAAAAAATATTTCAATTTCGCGGCGTAGCTTTGATAGTAAATATTTTCGTTGTCGGGATTCTGTTTGTTAAACTCAATACTGTATATCCGCGACAACTGCCTGCTGCTTGTAAAATAATCCGGTTTTTTATCGCCAATCATTTTAAACCATCCGTTCACAAAGAACGAAATAAATTTATATAATCCGTCGGGCGCTTCGACGGTGATATTCATCGCCTTGACTCCGTGATGCGGCGTCGAAATTGTAGTCAGCGAAGCCACGGCATAATCCATTTTCAGCGTACTGATAAGATACCGCGCCTCAAGACCTCCCCGCGAATGGGCAATAATGTTTACTTTTTCCGTCCTGCCTTCATCAAGAATACTAATAATTTTACTTTTTACTATTTCCGCGTTGGATTCGATTGAACCCCATGCCTCGGTGCCGCCGTAATAAACCGCCACACCGTGTTTTGAAAGATAATCCGGTATCCGGCCCCAATAATTAACAAAGCCCGCCGTTACATCCCTAAAGCCCGCTCCGTGAATCAGCAGAATCGGGTATTTTAAATTTATTTTTTCTTTTTCTTTAACCATATTCCCGCTATCATTTTTCCGAACCGTTGCGCAGGAAACATTTAGAAAAACCATACCCGCGCATACAAGGCCAATACATCCCAGGTTTTTCACTTCTTACATCATGCGGAACATCTCCCGCAATGTCAAGCCGCCCTGCCGCGATTCAACAACACGACAATGTTTCTACATACTCCGGGCGCATTTCCGGCGAGCGCCGGAAACCGGGCTATCCGGGGCTCCGCTTCGCTCCGGCCCCGCCTGCGGCGCGGCTGCCAGGCAACCTGCGGTTGCCGCACCCCTCCTATCCCTTGCGCGAAAGACCGGGGGTAAACCGAGCCCCTCTGTTTTTAGCATTCGCTTTCAAACCCCTAAAAATGACCATAAGTGAAGATTTTTTAACCGCCAGGTCGAAGAAGTCAAAGAAATTTTAACCATAGACCACGCAGACCCTCACGGACCGGTTGGAAATTCAGATATTTTGTCCGTGTGTGTCCGTGCCGTCCGTGGTTAATTTCTCTTCTCCTTACTTTTCCGGTTTCTTCGACTTCGATGCGGAATTTTCTTCGGAAATGTTCCGGTTTTCATTAATCCCTTGACACACTATAGATAGTGTCCTATTGTAGGGAATAACGCTATATACTGTGTATGCCGTCGAAATGTGAACGGCAAAAGTAAAAATTCCGGCATTGCCGTGTGGAGGGTTTTCATGCCTACGAGGATTCGGAAACGGGACGGGAGGGCGGCCCCGTTCAATATTGAAAAGATTACCAACGCCATTTACAAGGCGGGAATGGCCGCCGGGGGCATGGAGTGGGAAGACGCCCTGGATCTTTCCGAACGCACCGTAAACAGGCTTGAGTCCGAGTACAAGGGCCGAATCCCCGCCGTGGAGGAGATACAGGACACGGTTGAACAGGTGATGATCGAAGGCAACCGGGGCCCGGCGGCAAAGAAATTCATCCTTTACCGGGCGGAACGCACCAGAATCCGGGAGATGAACACCCGGCTGATGCGCACCTACGAAGAGCTTACCCTTAAAGATGCCGAAGACATTGATCTCAAGCGGGAAAACGCCAATATCGACGGCAACACCGCCATGGGGCACATGCTCAAGTACGGTTCCGAGGGCGCCAAGCAGTTCAACGAGCTCTTCATCCTCAACCCTGTCCATGCCCAGGCCCACCGCGAGGGGGATATCCACATCCACGACCTGGACTTCCTGACCCTCACCACCACCTGCTGCCAGATCGACATCGACAAACTCTTTACCGGCGGCTTCGGCAC
>JAIRSL010000246.1 GCA_031255475.1 Treponema sp. | reverse complement strand
CGCTGCCGGGTCTCCAAGGAACCGTTAATGCCACCCGGCCAATCTCAATTCAGATCGGTACTGCCCGGTGATACAGAACATGCAGGCGTTCAAGCCGCGTCTGATGAACAGCTAAACGCCGCTTGAAACCGGCAAGATCCTTTTTTTCGGGAGGCGTCCAGAGGGTTTCCGCAATGGCGCATATACGGGGAAAGATCATATATTCGGCGATTTTTCCCGCGTAAATAAGTTCCGACCAGAGATTCCCCTGCCCGCCCAAGATAAGGGCCGCTTCCGGTTTGTCTGTCATCCCGGAAGTCACCGGGTTCATCCCGTAACTTTGTTCGAGCGTCGTTATGGAAATTTGACCCGGTTCTTCGGGATCGCCGCTGTGTTTATAGTCCAGGTAACACCCCGCATTGCTCGGAGTCATAATGACCCGGTGGCCGAGTCCGGCGGCGCGGTTCCCTCCCTCCTGCCCCCGCCAGGACATTACTATCAGATCTTCCGGCAGACGTACCGATCCGGCGTTTTCCAGAACCTCGTCCCAGCCTATGGCGGTCCTGCCCCGTTCCGCGAGCATCCGCACAAGCCCTTCGGTGACGCGCCCCTGAAGCGCCCCCGCAGCGGTTATGCCGTATTCCTTCATGCGTTTCCGGCATTTCGGACAGGCCTTCCAGCGCACAAACCGTACTTCATCCCCGCCTATATGCACATATTTTGAAGGAAACAGTTCCGCAACGGTGTCGAACACGGCGGACGCTAAATCCCAAATGCCGTCATTTCCGGCGCAGAGTACATCGTCAAAGATGCCGAAGCGGTCTTCCACACGGTAAGGGCCGCCCGTGCAGCCCAGGCCCGGATAGGCCGCGAGTATTGCGCCGGCGTGACCGGGCAGATCGATTTCCGGCACTACCTCGATATGGCGGGAAGCGGCAAAAGCGACGATATCCGTTATCTCGTCATGAGTGTAAAAGCCGCCGGTCACACGGTTCCTGCGGCGGTAATCCTGCCGCCGTGAGCCGATCTCCGTAAGCAAGGGATACGCTTCCACCGGTAAACGCCAGCCCTGATCGTCATTCAGATGCCAGTGGAAGATGTTGATATGGTGCATTGAAAGTACGTCAAGTATCTTTTTGATAAAATCAACTGAATAAAAATACCGGGACGTGTCGAGCATAAAACCGCGCCAGGGGAACCGGGGATGATCTTCGATTAAAGCGCAGGCAATGCCGCCTTCCTGTTCCCGCGAAAGCAGCAACTGGCGCAGCGTTTGCAACGCCCGGTACGCTCCGCAGGAAGAGGCGGCTTCAATGGTGATGACGCCGGCGCCGATAACGAGTTTATAGGCTTCCACGGAAACTTCTTTTTTGGGTTGAATCTTTGTCAGGACGATCCTGGTTTTGGTATCGGCGCCGTGAAAAATACCGGTCGTCTGTTCCCTGAACAGAGCCGCTTCTTTTTCAAATTCGCCGGCGCTTTCGAGCAGCGGCATCCCGTTGCAGTGAAAAACGCCCCCGGTACAGACTGCCGACACCGGCGCAGGTATAATCGTAATATCCATATATTTTTCTAGCTTGTTTTTTCTCCGGCGTCAACAGGCCCTGCCTCTTCAAACCGGCTGCTTCGGAATGTATATGTTTCATCAGACCGGTATTTTAACGCTCCCGCGAAACTCAAATCTTTTAAGTCCGCGGGCAAGCCGGGAATTACCGGTTCTATTATTCCGTTGCCGCGATCTTCTTTTTGTTCCACTCCGGCAACAGGGCTTCCGGCCCCCGGAACAGGGCTTCGGTCAGGGCGGCGGCTCCGGCGGCAAGAACCTGCTCTAAAACGGGCTCTTCCCCGGCGGAGAAGTCGGACAGCACCCAACCGGAAATGTCCCGGTGATCCGGGCGGCCTATGCCGATACGGAACCGCCAGAATTCGGGGGTTCCGAAACAGGCGTTCATGGAACGGAGGCCGTTATGTCCGCCAAGGCCGCCGGAAAACTTAAAGGCCGCCGTTCCCAGGGGGAGTTCCAGTTCATCGTGTACCAGAAGTATCCGTTCCGGGGGTATCTTGAAGAACGAAGCCGCCGCGTGTATTGCTTCGCCTGAGAGGTTCATGTAGGTTTCCGGCATGAGGAAGTGGACCTTTGGGAGAAAATCTTCGGCCGCAGCCGGAACTTCCGGTTTAAGAAAGGCGGACAGCCGGTTTCCGTCCAAAGCGGCATAACGGCCTTTATATTTTTTCTGCCAGGTTAAAACGGGAAAAAAAGGCAGCCTTTCGGCCAAAAGCCACCCGGCGTTATGCCGGTTACGGGAATATTCAAAGCCCGGATTCCCCAGAAAAACGACAAGCTCAATCGCGTCTTTTGCCTTCATACCCTTTGCTATTTCGACACTCCTGTAATAAAATGTGTACAACGAACCACAAGCGCCGGCTTTAGTATAGCCGGAGTACGGACGAGTTCCTAGGAGTTTGCTGCACTTCGCACATAAACCCGTATAAGAATTCACAAAAGTGAACTTTTATACCTTGCAAACTCCCAAAGGAGCCCCGTTAATCGGGATTTTTTGCGTGAATAAGCAAAAATCCACAAGCGCAACAGGCTCCTAGCAGCCGGGGGTATACTATGAAAATTACGATCATGGGGATTAATAGGCGGGAGGTTCCCATGCCCGAAGGTCCACACGGGATATTGCTCTCTTATGCGGCGGATAAGAACGGCGGGGAAACCCTGACCGCCGGAAGGGATACCGGCGCCATCACCATTGATTCCTGGACGTATGAAGACTTGGCCGGTTTAACCGGCATAGACGATACGGTCGGGGCGCTTTTTGGGGGTGATGAGGGACCCACGATCCAATGCGGGGGCTGGCAGTCCTGGTCCGCCGGTTGGGAGCTTGCGGACGGCGAAAACCTGCCCCGCGCCGTCCGGTTTATCCCGGATCTCCTGAAGCTGACCAACCGTGAAGGAGATGTGGCGGAAACGGATAAACCCGTGGTTTTTACGGACCTTGTGATGGGCCGGCACCGGGTTTCCGGCGGAAAAAACACGTGGCTTCCCGGACATTTTATCGCCTACCTCCGCGCCGGCGACCACTACATCTGTATCGCCTCCAAAGACGGCGGGACGCTCCCCCCGGTGAGTTTCCGCATAGACCGGGAGCGGCGGCTCATCACCGCCGAAATTTTCTGTCCCGGAAAGACCTGGAAACCCGATGACGCGCTGGCTGAAATTACGATTTTTTACGCGCGGGGGTACTTCAATTTTAAAGATACCATAGGCCGCATTTTCCGGCAGGAGGAGAATTTCAAGTCCCTCGACTTCCTCCGTTTCCGTCCCGGCAGGGAAGACGCCGGGAAAACCGCCGGTTTCCGGAACAAGCTGAACCTTCCCGGCGGCTATGAATCCTGGTATAACCACTACACGGATATTAACGAGAAGATCATCCTTGACGATCTTGAGGGCCTGGTACATTCCGAAAACCTCATCAAGCGCTGGTTTACGGACCGGCAAAGACCCGCGGTATTCCAGATTGACGACGGCTGGGAACGGGCGGTAGGGGAATGGGAAGTCAATCTCAAGCGCTTTCCGGGCGGGCTTGCGTCCTTAGCGGCGAAAATCGCGGAGGCCGGGTTTATCCCGGGCCTCTGGATAGCCCCGTTCCTGGTGACCCGGCGCTCCCGCATTTTCGCCGAGCGGCCGGGGTGGCTGCTCAGGGATAAATCCGGCCACCTCACGATAGCCGGGTACAACCCCCTGTGGGACAAGCAGTTTTTCTGCCTCGATCTGTCCAGAAAAGACGTGCTGGAATATCTGCGGGGGATCATGGACCGGATCATCGATGAATGGGGTTTCCGGTACATCAAGCTGGATTTCCTGTACGCGGGCTGCTTTTCGGGCGTTTTCGCCGAAGGAGGCGCGCCCTATGAACACTACGAGCGGGCCTGCGCCGTCCTTACCGCCCGGAAAACCACCGCCTCCGGACTGCCCGTTGCCTACCTGGGCTGCGGCTGTCCCCTGGGGCCCTCATACCGGCGTCTCCCTCTTTCCCGCATCGGCGCCGATACCCGGCAGCAGTGGGAATGGCGCCTGGTCAAACTTACCGGCCATGTAGGAGGGCCCGGCGCTTACGTCAGCCTTATGGACACCATAGGCCGCTCATTCATGGACGGCACGGTCTTTATCAACGATCCGGACGTGATCTTCCTTCGTTCCCGGAATTGTAAACTTACGGAACACGAAAAGGAACTGATAGCCCTGGTAAATTTCCTTCTGGGCAGCCAGATCATGCTGTCCGATAACACCCGGCGGCAGGACGCGGCGGACATAGCCTTAACCCGGCGTATACTCGGCCTTTACGACCGACTTGCCGGCGATGAATACGGAGCCGTCCGCCTTGCCCGGAATATTTTCCGTCTGGAAAGCCGGTCCGGGCGGACCGCCGGGCTTATCAACCTGTCCCGGCGTCCCTTTACCCTTACCGCAGACATAGACGCGCCCCTCTGCGCCGCCTTCTCCCGGGGAACCTGGCTGACCGATCATCGGGTCCGGTCAAAGGGCGCGGGCTTCACCTTTGCGCCTCATACCGTCAGCATTGCCGAACAGAATTAGCCGGTCCGTCCGTTTGCGTACCGGGAGTTAGAAAATCCGGTTTACAATTCCGACCGGGAAACCACTATCCGGGAGATCAGTCCGTACTTTACCGCTTCCGCCGCGTTCATCCAGTAATCCCGGTCGGTATCCTTTTCCACCTGTTCATAGGGAACGCCGGTTTCTTCCGTAATAAGACGGTTGATCTTCTCCCGGAGCTTGTCCAGTTCCCGGGCGTGGATCTCTATGTCCGTGGCGACCCCCCGTATGCCGGAAAGGGGCTGGTGGATAAGGTAATGGCTGTTCGGCAGCCCGACCCGCAGGTTTGCGGGACTGGCGAGTTGGATGATGGCGGCGGCGCTGGCCACAAGGCCCATGCCTATGGTCCACACCGGCGGCTTCACAAAGCGGATCATATCGAAGATGGCGTATCCCGCGTCGGCATCTCCGCCGGGGGAATCAATGAAAAGGCGGATCGGGTCGTCTCCCATATCCTCCAAAAGCAGAAGCTGGCGTATGGTTTTTTCGGCCAAATCTTTTTTTATCTCCCCGGAAAGCAGGATGGTCCGGGTCCTGAGCATCTTATTCAAAAGCGGGTCCGCATCCGATTCCTTTGGTTCTTTTTCGTCCCCGCCGTCTTCTTCTTCGTCATCATTCTCCAGGGCGGCGTACCGGTTCTTGTCCCACTGATTCATCAAAATCCTCCAAATAATCTCACCGTCAAAGTTTCCTTATCGTCAATAATATAGAACTTTCCGGCTTAAAACAACCTGGTAAGAAAAACGGCGCGGGGCGGGATTGATCGTTGGGGATTTACCCGGAAGCCGGGTAAAACGGGAAACTTTTAGGCGGCTAACGGCCGCCGGAGATCCGGTTTGACGCCCCGCCCTCCGGCAACGTTAGCGAAACCCATGCCGTTTTTCGGCAAATATTCCGGTAAAACCGGTAAGGGGTATGCCCTAGACCACCCCTTGAGCCGTCATCGCTTCGGCGACCCGGAGGAATCCGGCTATATTCGCCCCGGCCGCCAAATTACCCGGCGCTCCGTAGGCTTCCGACGCGGCCCGGCATTGGTCATAGATGTTATCCATGATCCCGTGCAGCCTCGCGTCCACTTCTTCAAAGGTCCAGGCAAGACGCATGGAATTCTGGCACATTTCCAGGGCGCTGGTGGCAACGCCGCCGGCGTTCGCGGCTTTGGCCGGGCCAAAGGAAACTTTTGACGCCAGGAAACACTCCACCGCTTCCGGGGTACTGGGCATGTTGGCGCCCTCGGCCACGGCGATACAGCCGTTTTTGACGAGGATGGCCGCAGCCTTTCCGTCCAGTTCGTTCTGGGTGGCGCAGGGCAGGGCCACGTCACAGGGAACGGCCCAGATGCCGGCGCAGCCTTCGGTATAGGACGCCTTGGGATGATCGCCTGAGTATTCCTTAATTCGCCCCCGTTCAACTTCCTTAATCCGCTTAACCGCCGCCAGATCGATACCTTCTTCGTCTACGATATATCCGCCGGAATCCGAAAGGGCCACCACCTTACCGCCCAGGGATTGGATTTTCTCGGCGGCGTAAATCGCCACGTTCCCGGAACCGGAAATGACCACCCGTTTGCCCTGCCAGTCCGCTCCCCTATCCCGGAGCATCCTGGAGGTGAAATACACCAATCCGTACCCGGTGGCTTCCGTGCGGGCCAGGGAACCGCCGTAACTGAGTCCCTTGCCGGTGAGGACCCCGGTAAAGGAATTGGTGAGCTTCTTGTATTGGCCGTAGAGGTAGCCTATTTCCCTGCCCCCGACCCCAATGTCCCCCGCGGGAACATCCGTATCCGGGCCTATGTGTCGGAAAAGTTCGCTCATAAAGGACTGGCAGAAACGCATCACTTCATTATCGCTCTTGCCTTTGGGATCAAAATCGCTGCCTCCCTTACCGCCCCCTATGGGAGTGGTGGTAAGGGCGTTCTTAAAGACCTGTTCAAACCCGAGAAATTTGATAATCCCCAGATTAACCGAAGGATGAAGCCGGAGCCCTCCCTTATAAGGTCCCAGGGCGCTGTTAAACTGCACTCTGAACCCCCGGTTGATCTGAATCTCTCCCTTATCGTCTACCCAGGGAACCCGGAACAGTACCTGCCGTTCAGGCTCCACGATCCGCTCCACGATCTTTAGCCGCGCGATTTCCGGTTTCTTCCGGATGACCGGATCCAAAGACTCAACAACTTCCCTAACGGCCTGGATAAATTCCGGTTCCGCCGGATTCCGGGAAATGACCGCCGCCAGTACAGAATCGACAAACGCTGAACTCATGAAAAACTCCTGAATAAAAAATAATGAATAGAGGCTGTCCAAAGACTTCAGTTTTGGAACAGCCTCTATAATAAATCATCTTGCGTATCCTTGTAAATGAACCGTTTCGAAGGCAGAGATACCGATCCGTTATCCCGCTCAGTTCCGGGTGAGCCGCGCAAGAAACGCCCTGGTTCTTTCCTTTTGGGGATGGTCGATCACCTCCGCCGCCGGACCTTCCTCGATAATGGCGCCGCCGTCCATGAACAGAACCCGGTCGGCCACTTCACGGGCAAAGGGAATCTCGTGGGTCACAATGACCATGGTCATTTTCTCCGCCGCCAGGTTGCGGATAACCCGGAGTATGTCCCCGGTGAGTTCCGGATCCAGGGCGCTGGTGGGTTCGTCAAAAAAGAGAATCTCCGGGTCAAGGGCAAGGGCACGGGCGATGGAGACCCGCTGCTGCTGCCCGCCGGAAAGCTCACAGGGGTAAGACGCCGCCTTATCGGAAAGGCCCATCTTTTCAAGAAGCCCTTCCGCCCGTTCCCGCGCTTCGGCGCCGCTCCGGCGAAGCACCCGTATCTGGGCTTCGGTAATGTTCCGCGTCACCGAAAAATGGGGAAAAAGGTTGAAATTCTGGAACACCAACCCTACTTTAAGGCAGATTTCGCGCAGGGCGTCCCGGTGGGCGTAGGTTCCGTTGCGTACCATATCCTTGCCGGTAAGCGTAATACTGCCGCCGTCAACAAGTTCAAGATGGGTCACGCAGCGAAGCAGCGTAGACTTTCCCGAACCGGAAGGCCCGATAACGGCCACAACTTCCCCGCGGTTTACCGTAAAGGAAATGCTTTTTAAGACTTCAAGGGAGCCGAATGATTTTGAAAGTTCCCGGACAGCAATCACTTCCATATTAATGTTCCGCCTTTCAGGAGTAGTAGGAAAGTTTTTTTTCCAGCCGGGCAAAGGCAAGCGTCACCGCCCAATTCATGATAAGGTAAAAGAGGCCGGCCACAAAGATCGGCAGGGTAGAAAATTCCCGGGCCGCGGCGTTTTGGGCCGCGTGGAACAACTCCGCAACCCCAATCACCTGGGCCAGGGCGGTGTCTTTTACCAGGGTGATCACCTCGTTTCCGGAAGCGGGAAGTATGCGCTTGACCACCTGGGGCAGGATGATCCGGAAGAAGGTCCCAGAACGGGTAAAGCCCAACACTTTGGCCGCTTCGTACTGCCCGCCGGGAATGGACTCAATCCCCCCCCGGTAGATCTCCGCAAAGTAAGCGGCGTAGTTCAACGAGAAGGCGATAATAACCGCCGTAAACCGGTTATAAGAAAGCACGACCCGCACACCGTTCCAGAATCCTTCGGAGACGATGACCGTAGAAAAACTGTCGTTCAAAAAAACGTACAGATACTTGGGGGCAAAGTAGATAAAGATAAGCTGCAATATAAGGGGAGTTCCCCGCATAATAAGCAGGTAAAAACCGACAATACCCCGAACAAAGGGATTCCGGGACATTCGGCCGAAGGCGATCGGCAGCGCCAGAGGGATGGAAAAAAGCAGGGTAAGAAAGAATATCCTTAGGGAGGTCCACGCCCCCTCCAGCATAAAGCCGATCATCCGGGTCATGTTGCCGTCATTTCCCGATAAGCGAGATGTCGGCGCCGAGCCACCGGGTAGAGATTCCGGCGACCGTGCCGTCCTTTGCCATATCCAGCAGCGTTTCCCACACCTTATTCATCAGCGCCTCGTCCCCTTTTCTAAAGCCTATGCCGAACTGCTCGGCAGCCAGGGTTTCTGTCAGAATACGGAAATTCTTTCCCGATCGGTTGATGTTGTCATTGGCCACCACCAGATCGATAAGAATGGCGTCCGCGCCTCCCACATCCAGATCCATCAGCGCGGTGAGGTAGTCTTTGTACTCGATCACCTCTTTTACCGAAGCCTTAAGATCCGCCGCCTTGTCCAGGGCATCCACAGAAGATGAACCCGCCTGAAGGCCGATGATTTTCCCCGCAAGATCCGCCAGGGTGTTTACCGGCGAACCGGCCTTTACCACAATCACCTGGGCGTTTTCAAGATACGGCGGAGAATAGGTAATCACCTTTTTCCGCTCCTCGGTAATCGTAAAACCGTTCCAGATACAGTCGATCTCTTTGGTGTTGAGTTCCTGTTCCTTTGCGTTCCAGTCAATCGGCTGCAACACCAATTCTACGCCCATCCGTTTGGCAACTTCTTTCGCCAGGTCCACATCGTAGCCGACAATTTCATTGTTCTCGTTCCTGAAACCCATGGGCGGAAACGAATCGTCAAGCCCCAGAATAAACTTATTCCGGTCCATAATATACGTGAGGGACGCATCCCCTCCGGGAGCGCGCGAGGTCTCTGCGGCATCTTTTTTCCCTCCGGCAAAAAGCGCGCCGCCCGTTGCGGCCACGAGAACTGCAATGATTGCGATTCTTTTCATAACAACTTTCTCCTTTCAAACAGCGATATTAACGTCTTGTCAAACAGGACGCCGGCACAAAGCGCGAAGCATCCCGCGTCAAGGTATAGCATATTCCCGCGAAAATGTACAGACGGAAAGGAGAAACCCCCAGGGCCAGCGCATTCACTTTCAAATCCTTGAAAAATAACCAAAATTGAAGAGATTTCAACCGCCAGGTCGAATCGAACCTTTGGTTCGCAGTTTAAGAAGTTTTAAGAGAAAAATCTCTCTTTTCCTTACTTTTTTGACTTCGAGGTGGAAAAGGTAAATACAGATACCCTGGAGAAACGCATAGAAAATGGAAAAGAGGAAACCTTTTATCCGCGCCGGGATTAATGCCCCGCCCGTTGCGGAAACCGGCTATCCTCCCAAATACGCCGCCTTAACCGCGTCATCTTTCATAAGGTCCGAGGCAAGGCCGCTTTTTACCACCTGGCCGGTTTCCAGTATGTAGCCCCGGACGGCTACGCCCAGGGCTTTAAAGGCGTTCTGCTCTACCAGGAGTATGGTGGTCCCGCTTTCGTTGATACGGCGTATGACCGAAAAAATCTCGTCTACCAGGATGGGGGCAAGGCCCATGGACGGTTCGTCCAGAAGGAGGAGCCGGGGTTTGGCCATAAGGGCACGGCCCATGGCGAGCATCTGCTGTTCCCCGCCGGAAAGCGTCCCCGCCACCTGGCGCATACGTTCCTTAAGCCGGGGAAATATGCCGAAAACCGTGTCCATATCCTGCCGTATGCCGGCCCGGTCCGTGCGGGTATACGCCCCCATTTCCAGATTATCCCGGACCGAAAGGTTGGCGAAGATACGCCGGCCTTCGGGAACCTGCACAAGCCCGGACGCGACAATGCGGTCGGGCGGCACGGCGGTAATGTCCCTGCCGTCAAAGGACACCGTACCTGCGGTCTTTTTAATGATGTTGGAAATTCCGTGAAGGGTGGTAGACTTTCCCGCCCCGTTGGAGCCGATGAGGGTGATGATTTCTCCACGGGCAACCTCGAAAGAAATGCCCTTCAGAGCCTGTATAGCCCCGTAATGAACCGTTAAGCCGGAAACCTTAAGCATCGAGCAGCGCCTCCTCTCCGAGGTAAGCCTTGATCACCGCCGGGTCCCGCCTGATGTCCTCGGGGAAACCCTCGGCAATGGTACGGCCGTAATCCAGGACCAGGATCCGTTCACAGATCCCCATCACCAGACGCATATCGTGTTCAATCAGGAGTATGGTGAGATGAAACTCCTTGCGTATAAAAGAAATCATGTTCATCAGTTCCACCGTTTCCTGGGGGTTCATTCCCGCGGCCGGCTCGTCCAAAAGCAGCAGGGTAGGATTGGACGCCAGAGCGCGGACTATTTCCAGCTTCCGCTGTTCCCCGTAGGGCAGGTTCCGGGCCAATTCGTGTTTCTTCCCCTGGATCTTAAAGAGCGAAAGGAGTTCCCCGGCCCGCTCTACCATGCGTTCCTCATCGGTACGGAACCGTTTGAGCCGGAACAGCACGTCCAGGGGGTTCTCTTTCCTCCCCGAATGGAGGGCTATGCGCACGTTATCCTCCACGGTCAGGTTGTTGAAAAGCCTGATGTTCTGAAAGGTACGGGATATGCCTACCCGGTTGAGACTGGACGGAACCATCTTCCCTACCTGATGCATCTTTCCGTGGCGGTCCCAAAAAGAGATCTCCCCTTCCGTAGGGGTGTAGATTCCGGACAGCATGTTGAACACCGTGGTCTTTCCCGCCCCGTTGGGACCTATAAGTCCCATCAGTTCTCCCTTGTAGAGATCGCAGGAAAAATCGCTCACCGCCCGGAGCCCCCCAAAGACGATGGAAATGTCCGCTATTTTGAGTACCAAATCCCGCTGTTCAGCCATTGGCCCCCCCCTTCCCGGTACCGGCAGCCGAAGCGGAACGGCGGCGCCATTCCCGTATCCTGGCCCAGGTGCGGACAAAGGAGAATTCCTTGGTTCCTAAAAGTCCCTGGGGCCTGAACAGCATGATGAAGATCAGGATCAGGGGATAGATGAGGAGCCGGTAATCCTGAAGGAAACGCAGGAATTCCTGAAGGTAGGTCAGGACGAAAGCCGCAAGAATGGAGCCGGTCATAGATCCCATACCGCCCAGGACCACGTAGATGAGAAAGTCTATGGACCTGAGAAACTGGGCTATGTCGGGTTTGACAAACCCGACCACCATGGCGTACAGGCATCCTCCCAGGCCGGCGATGAAAGAAGCGACGACGAAACCCATCATCTTATAGCGGAAGATGTTAATACCGCAGGAATTGGCGGCGATTTCGTCTTCCCGGCAGGCCATGATAGCCCTGCCGTAGGTGGACCGGAGAAAGTTTTGCAGCAGGGCCAGGACGATGATCAGAATGGTTACGACCACCACAAAGGCCAGTTCCCCGTTCAGCACCATGATTGTGGTGAACTGTCTTCCGTTGGGGCCGCCGGTAAGGGGTTTCAGGTTGATGAACACCACCCGGATAATTTCGCCGAACCCGAGGGTAACGATGGCAAGATAATCCCCCGAAAGTTTGAGTACCGGAAACCCGATGAGGAAGCCCGCACACGTGGTAAGTATGATGCCGCATACCGCGGCCAGAGGCAGGGGCAACCCCATATCCAGGTTGAAAAAAATGCAGGAATAGGCCCCTATAGCCAGAAAACCCGCCTGCCCCAGGGAAAGCTGCCCGGTTATCCCCACTATCATATTGACCGACATGGCCATGATGGCGTAAACGCCGCCCATGGTAATAATGTGGGCCGTATAAGGATCTATGACGCCGGTTTTTATCAACAGAAAGGGAAGAAGCACCCCAAGGATGCCCGCAACCGTTAAAAGAAGGGCTGCGTGATAGGGCCGTTCACGACGTTCTGCCATATCTATACCTTTATTTTGAGTTTTCTGCCGAGTATACCCGTGGGTTTAATCAGCAAAACGATGATCAGTATGCTGAAAGAAATAGCGTCGCTGTACTGACTGGAAATAAACCCCTTGGTCAGGGTTTCCGCTATGCCCAGAATAAAGCCCCCGAGCATGGCGCCGGGAATGGACCCTATACCCCCCAAAACCGCCGCCACAAATGCTTTAAGACCGGGCATCATGCCCATGAGGGGGTTCACCTGGGGATAGGCCGAAGCGTAGAGTACCCCGCCAGCCGCCGCCAGAACGGACCCCAGGGCAAAGGTAAAAGCGATGATCCCGTTTACCGAAATCCCCATAAGGCTTGCGGCGCCCTGATCAAAGGAGACCGCCCGCATAGCCTTACCCCGCCTGGTGTAGTTCACCAGCAGATTCAGGGCCAGCATGAGTAAAGCCGAAAGGAAGATCACTATTAACTGAATGTTGGAAATGGACAGCCCGCCGCCCAGATCTATATTGAGCACCGCCGGCCGGGGAAACTGGCGGGGATTCGGCCCTATAAAAGGAAGAACCCGCGCCCCGTTTTCCAGGATCAGGCTCACCGCGATGGCGGTGATCAGGGAATTGAGCCGAGGCGCGGACCGCAGGGGGCGGTAAGCCAGACGCTCTATGGTGATGCCGAAAAGAGCGCAGACCAGGGCCGCAACAACAAAAGCCGCAAGCATACCCACAGGACCCGCGCCTATAGCCCCCAGGACAAAGAACCCCGTGTACGCCCCCACCATTAGAATATCCCCATGGGCAAAGTTGATAAGCAACACTATCCCATAGACCATGGTATATCCCAAGGCTATAAGGGCGTAAATAGAACCCAGAGAAATCCCGTTAATAAGCTGTTGTAAGAATATCATACCCTTACCGTCCCCATAAACATATCAACCTACCCCGTCCAAACGGGGTAGGTTGTTCCCGCGCGGTTCCGATTCCCTTATTTGGGATTAACGGTAGTTTTGTACGCGTTAGCCAGTTTACCGTCTCTGTTGACGATTTCGAGGATGGCCGCGCCTTTTATCGGATCCCGGTTTTCGTCAAACCGGATATGGCCGGTAACGTAGGGACCGTTAAGATTCGCCATTGCGCCCTTGACGACCGAGGTGTCGAAGGTCCCGGCGGCTTTAATCCCGTCGGCCACCAGCATCATGGTATCATACCCCAGGGCGGAGAACTGGGAAGCGGGTTTGTTATATTTAGCGGTAAACGCATTGACAAACGCCTGCCCCCTGGGATCGGTGGTATCCGCCGCAAAGCCCGCGGACCAGAAACCGTTGAGAACCTCGTCCCCGGCGTTGTCGATGAGGCCGTCCCAGCCGTCGCCGCCTACCAGGGCGCAGACGATCCCCTGAGCGCGGAGCTGTTTCGCCTGGAGGGTCACATCGTTGTAGTAATTGGGAAGGTACACTACATCAGGATCGCCGGCCTTGATGCGGGTAACCTGCGCGTTAAAGTCAACATCGCCGCTCTGATAGGCTTCGTCTGCCACGACCTGGCCGCCTATGGCCCTAAAATGTTCGCGGAAAGATTCGGCCAGCCCGGTGTTATAATCCGCCCCGGCATCGTAAAGGACAGCCGCCCGGCGGGCGCCCAGGGTGTCGAAGGCAAAATCGGCGCCGACTACGCCCTGAAAGGGATCAATAAAACACGTGCGGAAGATGTAATCCCCGACCCTGGTGACCGCCGTATTGGTGGCCGAAGGGGAGATGAGGATCACCTTGCCTTGCTGGGCAAGAGCGGTCATCGCCTGGGTAGCCCCGGAAGTGCTGGAACCAAGGACGTAGGAAACCTTATCCCTGGTGGTCAGCTTGGTAAAGGCATTGACCGATTTCTCGGCGTTACCCTCGTCATCTTCGGCAATCAGGGTCAGTTTTTTGCCCAGAAGCCCGCCCGCCTCGTTGATCTCGTCAATGGCCAGTTGGATCCCGTCCTTGGACTCGTTCCCGTAGAACGCGACCTGTCCGGAAAGGGGGAAAACCGCGCCTATCGCAACGGTATCGGCGGCCTTTTTGCACGCAACAAAGGCCATAGACGCGGCGCAACAGAGCGTCAGCGCGATCAAAAATAATTTCTTCATAAACAATTCCTCCGTTTGTCTTTTCTGAAAAAATATTTTACGCATATTTATACACAATGTCTAGGGGGATAGAGAATATTTATGCGATTTCGTTGGCCGGCCGTCACGGAGAATTCCGAGGCTCTTTCGGCAGATACTTCCGCAGCACCGCCATCACATCCGTCATGTCCAGGGGCTTGCCTATATGGGCGTCCATGCCCGCGACAAGACATCTCTCGATATCTTCCCTGAATACATTGGCGGTCATGGCTATAATGGGAATGGTTTTCGCGTTGGACGCCGAGGAAGCGCGGATTTGGCGGGAGGCTTCGTAACCATCCATCTCGGGCATCTGAACGTCCATAAGAATCAGGTCATAGACGCCGGGATCGGCTTTAAAAAGATTAACCGCCTCCAGGCCGTTCCCGGCGCAGTCTATCGTCAACCCCGTGGGTTCCAGGAGGGTAAGAACGATTTCCCGGTTGATCTCCACATCCTCGGCCAGAAGGATGTGGCAGCCCGGAAACGTGTCCATTGTTTCGGCTTCCGGCCTTTCGGCGGCAACCAAATTATCCACCCCAAGGCACTGGTTGATGCAGTCCGCAATAATCGAAGAGAACAGAGGTTTTGACAGAAATTTATCCACCCCGGCACTGCGGGCATCCTCTTCGATTTCGTTCCATTCGGCGGCGGATATCATGATCACCACGGGTTTCGGCCCGTCCGTGCGCCCGGTGATACGCCGGGAAAGTTCCACGCCGTTCATGCCGGGCATCTTCCAGTCCACAAAATAGATGTCGAATGGCCCCCGGCTTTCGATCAGGGCTTCCGCCTCCGTACCGCAAGACGCGGTACAACAGGAAATACCCGCCTCTTCCGCAAAGGCCTGGAAAAAATCCCTGACGTAATCCGCATCGTCCACCGCGAGAATACGCAGATTGCCCCAGTTTATGCCCGGTTTAACGAGGGATTCCTGTTTTCCCTCTCCCCTCATAAGCTTGACGGTGACGGTAAAAACAGCGCCCTTACCCAG
>JAIRSL010000242.1 GCA_031255475.1 Treponema sp. | reverse complement strand
ATAGACGACATTAAGCGGACCGAAAGCGCCGCCAACGCTAAAACCCAATTCCTCGCTTCTATGAGCCATGAAATACGCACGCCTATGAACGCCATCATCGGCCTGAGCGATCTTATACGTACCGACAACCTGGACGAACGGCAAAAAGAATTCTTTGCCGATATTAAAAAAATGTCCAAGGCGCTCCTTCAGATCATCAACGACATTCTTGATTTTTCCAAGATCGAAGCCGGAAAGCTGGATCTGCTGCCGGTCAACTTCAATCTGCGGGAACTGCTCAATAATATTGTTTCGATGTATCTCTTTACCGCGCAGAGCAAGGGGTTAAATTTTGAATTCGATATGGACGCGGATGTTCCTGCCGTCGCATACGGAGACGACATACGCATCCGTCAGATCGTAACAAATCTGCTCAGTAACGCGATTAAATACACGCGGGAGGGAACCGTTCGGTTCCATGTAAACCGGTTTCTGGAGAATGGCGTAAATTACATCGTATTCAGCATAGAAGATACGGGTATAGGCATCAGGAAAGAAGATATTACAAGGATATTCGATACTTTCGAACAGCTTTATGACCGGCAAAACCGGGGCGTCACCGGAACAGGCCTTGGACTCCCCATCACAAAAAAATTGCTCAAGATGATGAACGGCCGTATTGATGTCAAGAGCGAATACGGTAAAGGGTCGGTGTTTACCGTCCTGCTGCCCCTGCCGGAAGGAAGCATCCGGCCGTCCGAAAAGCCGGTGGCGGTTGCCCGCATAAAGGCGGACGATGGAACAAAAGTACTTATAATCGATGACAACCTGATCAATATAAAGGTAGCCGCTGCATACCTTACGATACATAATATCAAAGCCGATATCGCCATGAGCGGCCTTGAGGCCATTGAAAAAGCGAAACAGACGGCGTATCACCTTATTTTTATGGATCACATGATGCCCGAAATGGACGGTCTTGAAACAACCCGCCGTATACGTTCTCTTGGCGGCTGGTACAAATCTTCTCCTATTGTCGCCCTCAGCGCAAACGCGGTCTCGGGCGCGAAGGAGCTTTTCTTTGAGAATGAAATGAACGATTTCCTTTCAAAGCCTATCGACGCAAATGAGCTTAACCGGGTACTCGCAAAATGGCTTCCTCCCGATATGGTGTCCAAAAGTTTGGAAGAGATACAGTCTCACGACTGGTCCCGCGCAACAGACCGGCAGGATCTTATCGATAAAGCCACGGGTATGCTGTATGCCGCCGGTGACGAAGCCCTCTATACGGAACTGCTGAGGGATTTTTTGTCCGGCCACAGGCAGGACATCCAAAGAATACAGACCGCCATGGATAGGGGAGATTTAAAATCGGCCCGCGTGATAGCGCATACCCTTAAAAGCAATGCGGCCCTAATCGGCGCGAAACCGCTCAGCGCGGCGGCGCTGGTGGCGGAAACGGTGCTGTCCGGAGAACATGTCCTTTCCGGCGGCGAAATGGACAAGCTAAAAATGGAATTCGGCGCCTTGATAGCCAAACTGGAGCAGATGCCGGAAGTCCGGCCTCCGGAAGATTCGGACGGCTCATCCTGCGCGTCCGGCGAACCGGCTGCGGACACCGTTTTTGACAGAGCCAGAGTCCTTGCTCTGACAGAAAAACTGATGCCGCTGTTAAAAGTTTCAAATACGGCGGTTTTTGGTTTGAAGGATGACATACAGAAAATCCTTGCGCCCGCCGGAGAAGACTGCAAAAAACTTTTAAAGCTGATAGACGATTTCGACTTTGGAGAAGCGGCTCTGGCGCTCCAAAAAATTGTGGAAAAATTAAAGGACTAAAATCCATGGATGTCGATGGAAAGATCGCGTATCCATTCCGGCGCATACGGGCGGCGGACAAACCGGGCGCGTATGCGCCTTTCATCATCCTGGAAGCAGGCATGAACGGCCGCACAGGAAAGCCCGCGGGCGGCGGAGCGCCGGTAAAACCCGTCCGCGGTCTTACACTCGGGCCAGCCCCAGGAGCAGGCAAGACTGGGCGGCTATATACGTAATCATCACCGCCGCATCGTTGATATGCGCCCCTTTCCTAAAGCGGCCGTATCCCAGGATAGTATCCGATACCAGAAACAAGACGCCTCCGGCAAAAAGCACCACACCCAGCATGTTCCGGAGGGAAAGCATAAGACAGAATGCGGTGATCGCCATGCCCGCCAGAACGATGCCGTAAACGGCCAGGGGCAGCATGATGGTTTTTTGGGGACGTATGATACGGAAACCAATGAACCCCAGGGGGATTGCGGCAATGACGGCGGCGATCAGGATCGCAGGTTCGACGCTTTCGGTAAAATGCAGCAGGGAATAGATATAGCAGAAGTGTCCCAAAAGAAAAGCCAGCAGCCCAAAGATAAATATTTTAATGTTGCCGGGCAGAATAAGCAGAATGTCTCCTATCCAGCCGAAAATTCCCGCAAGAACCACGGCGAACAGGAAATGTTCCGCTTCAAGAACATAGTATCCCAGGAGAAGGGGTAACAGCAGCGCTTTTGAAATGCGCCGGGGCCATTCCCGGCGGACAAATATGGCGGCGATATGAAAAAGCGCGTCAAATATGAATAAATCCAAAAAAATTGTTTTCATCGACAAAACCTCTATTGATACCGTGATATTTTTACTGCGGAAGCGCATCGGCAACAGGGACGGCGGTTTCCTCCGGTTCCGCCGTTACGGCGGGTTTTAAGCCGCTGCGTATGGGCCTGAGGGTCTCTTCGCTTACCAGGGACGGATCGTTCACGCCTATGGGGAGTTCCCGGCCTTCCTCGTATTCGACATCTTCTTCCTCGTAGGAATCGATTCCGGAAATGGGGTCCGGCGATATGGATTCATTTTCAAGCCGTACCGAGATAATCTTGGTCACCCCCGATTCTTCCATGGTCACCCCCAACAGCGTTCCCGCGCCGGTAACCGTCGTTTTATTGTGGGTAATGATGATAAATTGGCTCATGCGGTTGAATTCCCGCAGAAGCTGGACAAAGCGGCCCACGTTCTGTTCGTCCAGGGCGGCGTCTATCTCGTCCAGGAGGCAGAAGGGGGACGGCTTAACCATATAGGTGGCAAAGAGGAGGGCCACGGCGGTCATGGATTTCTCACCTCCGGAAAGAAGGTTGATGTTTTCCAGCTTCTTCCCCGGCGGCTGGGCGTAGATCTCTATTCCCGATTCCAAAACGTGTAATTGATCCTGAAGCTGGAGCTTTGCCTGCCCTCCCCCAAAGAGGCGGCGGAACAAATTGTGAAAATTCTTTTTTATTTTGTTGTAGGTAACATTGAAAAGTTCCGTGGATTCCGCCCGGATCTCTTTGGTGATGTTTTCAAGATCGTTCCGCGCCTTGACCAGGTCCGCAAGCTGCCCGGACAGAAAATCGTACCGTTCCTTGGCTTCGGCAAATTCTTCCGGCGCCATAAGGTTCACCGACCCCAGTTCCCGCAGCTTAACCCTGGCTTTGGCGAGTTTGTCTCGCAGTTCCGCCGCCGGGGTGGTAATCGTGAATATGCGTTCCTCAAACTCCATAAGGTCGCGGGAATGGGTTTCCCTAAAGTTGTCCTGAATGTTCCTGATTTCCGTCTCGGACTGCACCAGGTCAAGGTGGGTTTTTTCCAGCTTTTCCTGCACCTTGACCAGGTCGGCCATACGTTTCTTGATGGTCTCCTGTTTCCCCGCCACATCGCCGTTCCGCAGAGCTATGTCCTTTTCAAGTTTTTCCAGTTCTTCGGTAAACCGTATCCCCTTCCGCTCTATTTCGGCAATCTCCGATTCGGTATCGGCAACGCGCTCCTCAATCTCCTCGAACCGCTTGCGGCCCAGGAAAAGTTCGTCCTGTATGGTCTTGAGGAGGGATTCCTGCCCCGCGAGTTCCCGTCTGATGAGTCTTGCCTGTTCTTCGGCGGCCTGGGCCTGGGCAATGAGCCGGGCCCGGCTTACCCGGAGTTCTTCCAGAGTTCCCCGATATTCGGCAATCTTGCGGTTAAGTTCCTCCGTGTCATGGCGCAGGGCGGCGATGCGTTCCTGCCTTTCGACGACCCCCTCCTTGGCGGCGCGGATTGCGGCGTCCAGGTTCCGCTTTTTGGTGATGATGCCTTCCGGGGCAAGAAAGTCGTCCAGAAAGGCGGGGGTACTCGCGCGGTATGCGGTGAACAGGGAACGGGCGTTCTCCGCGCAGGCGACGGCTTCCGCCAGGGCTCCGGCAAGGCCCAGGGCTATGTGTTCCAGTTCCTGCCCGGAAGGAAGCGGCCCGCCGGAAACGGCGCGCTCCGCCGCGGCAGCCAGATCCCGAAGCAGGGCTTCCCGGCCGGAAAGCAGGGTATAAAGCAGGCCCAGGGTGGTATCCATTGCGGCTTCGGTGTTCCGGCGCTCGGATGCGGAATAACCCGCTTCCCGCAGGCCCGCGTCCAGGGCCGCCACAATGTCATCGGTGATGGCCTCCAGGTCTTTTTCGCGTTCCGCCCGTTCCTTCTCTAAATTCCGTATTTCTTCCTCCGCCTTGCGGATCCCCGCGTTGTTTTCATCAATGCGGGAGGCGGCCAGATGTATATTTTCCTCAAATGAACGGATATTGTCCTCAATGTCATGGGCCTTCTTCTGAAGGTCCCGGACCACATCGTCCTGATCTTCGGCGTCCCCGATCAGTTCCCCTATCTTGACGGAAACCGCCCGTTCCCGGCCTTCGTTCTGCCGTATCGCCGCCCTGGTCTCCGTCCGCTGTTCCGCCAGAATCTTCGCCTCTTTCTCCCTGGCGTTCTTCTCTACCGCAAGGCCGTAGATGTTCTTCTGGTATTCGATGAGCTTTTCTTCCATCGAATTGACCACATCCATGTTTTCTTCCAGGGATTTATTGATACTGTCCATCTCCGCCTTGATGGAATCCCGTTCCGCGGTCCGCTTGTGGAGTTCCGCGGTCCTTGCGTCCAGATCGTATTTAAACTGCTTGAGGCGCAGAAGCTGTATGTCTAACTCAAAATGGAAAATTTCTTCCCGCAGGCTGCGGTATTGCAGGGTCTTGTCCGCCTGTACCCTGAGGGTGTCGTAAGACCGTTTGACCTCCCCCAGTATACCTTCCACCTGGCGCATGTTTTCTTCGGTTTTAAGGAGTTTCCGTTCCGCCTCGGCGCTTTTTATCTTAAAGCGGGTAATCCCCGCCGCCTCTTCAAAGAGGTAGCGCCGCTCGTCGGGTTTGGACGACAGGATCTGATCGATTTTCCCCTGTTCCATCACCGAATACGCGGCCTTTCCCACCCCGGTATCCCAGAAAAGCTCCCGGATTTCCTTCAGTTTAACCGCCGTGGAATTGATGAAGTATTCGCTCTCCCCGGACCGGAAGAGCCGCCGTTTGATCTGTATCTCCGGCACATCCATGGGGAGAAGTCCGGATTCGTTGGCCAGGGTCAGGGTAACTTCCGCCACGTTCAGGGGCTTGCGGTTTTCGGTCCCGTTAAAGATGACGTCCTCCATTTTTTCGGCCCGCATGGCCCGGGACGCCTGCTCGCCCAGCACCCACTTGATGGCGTCTACCACATTGGACTTGCCGCAGCCGTTGGGTCCCAAAAGAGCGGTGATCCCGTCGGCAAATTCCACACGGGTACGATCGGCAAAGGACTTAAAACCAAGAATTTCAAGATTTTTAAGGAACAACGCATACTCCGCTTAAAGACTCTCGTGGTAATCATTCAGTTATGGCGCAATCTCAGAACTTTTTCCTGTTCCCGGTACTGTAACACGAGACCGGCAACCGCCGGCCCCTTCCGGGCTGAACGCCCCTTTATTCCGCCGGTTTTCGGTATCCCATAGCGGCTGAACAATTACCTCTCTGTTATGTATAGTATAATCGAAAAATATGACAAAAGGAAACCGGGGCTTAAGGACGCGCGCCGGATCCC
>JAIRSL010000167.1 GCA_031255475.1 Treponema sp. | reverse complement strand
AGAAATTATTAAAAATATATTCTTGGAAAATGTAAAATAAAATTAACGGTGCATAACAACAGGACTGTTTACACTTCGTCGCCTTACGGCCCCTCGGCCTCCGCAATGGCCATGTCATTCGTTGCGCTCATTCCTACGCCGTTGCTCCGGCACAGTTTGTCGGCCCTGGAAATGCTACGCATTTCCTTATCCGGGCCGCCAAACCTTTGATATTACCGCGCTTGGTATCCATACAGCCGGAACATTATGCAAGTTCTGCCCGCAAAGTAACCGGCTTTATGGACAGACACT
Organism: Treponema sp.; assembly: GCA_031255475.1. Lineage (GTDB taxonomy): Bacteria > Spirochaetota > Spirochaetia > Treponematales > Breznakiellaceae > JAIRLK01. Next base: position 5,029 of record JAIRSL010000167.1, on the reverse strand, counting down.
AATTAGTGATCTGGTAGATGGAGAATTCCGAAGCTCCTCTGTCCTTGGCGGCAAAATAGACGCTGCCGCCGGAACCTCGCAGGGTTCTGAGCATACGGACCAGGCCCTGATACTCCATCGCCTCCAGGGGGCTTGCCGTTCCGCCGTCGAGGGGAGGGTTTTTAAATACCAGGGCAAGGCCCCTGGCTTCCCGGGGATTGGCCTGGCTGCCATAGCCGCCGGTGATAACGAAATATTCACCATCGGTATGGGAGGCTTTTTCGATCATCCAGGCGAAGAGCGCAGCCCCGGCGTGGCCGGGATAGGTGAACAAGAGGGTCGCCTTGGCGCTTGAAAGATCGACCTTATACACCTGCCCGCCGGTAAAACTCACCATGTAGGCGGTTTTACTGTCAACCGGATCAAACTGAAGCGCCCGAACCGCCGAAAGATCCCCTTCGGTGCCGGGTATGCTGATGGTTCCCAGCGCCGTGGGCTTCGACGCGCCGTTCCATTTCCATATCGTGACTTTCGCTCCCGCTTCTTTGGATTCAATAACGTAGGTTCCGTTATCCTTCATCCAATGGGAACCCTCCCCGTCCGAATTGCCCACCTTGGTAATGGCGAGGGTGAGGGGGTTGATCTCGTATACCCCTGTTCCCGCATCCCCGCCGGCAATCAGGAAATTACCGTTAAGGGCCAGGGAAACCAATTCTCCTATATCGGCGTTTGTTTCCGTGTGGGTCGGGTTTTTGGTTCCAAGCGCGTCATACACGCTGATGTACGTCTTTCCCTGGGCTTCGTTGTCATAGCCGGTAAGCACGTAAGCGCCGCTCAGCGAGAAAGCCGCTTCCGCGTGGTGAAGGGGGACGTTTGCCGCGCTGAAATTGGTGGCTATTGTCCTGGTGAGGGTAAAATTTGAATCGTAAAGTTCTATTTTACGGGTATCCCCATCCAAAGCCGTAAGTATCGCCGTAGTCGTACCGTTTGAACTCAGCACCTGGGCGTTAAGGGCAAGATTCGTCGAATTCCGGGCGGCCAGGGGGGCATTGTTCACATCGACTGTCTTTAGTTTAAACCCGCCCTCGTTGTCGATATAGGCCACCGTGTTGGAATTCGGCTTGGCGATGGTCGCCCCTGAAAGCCCGTCCACATCGGAATAGACTTTTTGGGGTTTTTCCGGAAGAGCCGGGCTTCCTCTTCCACCGGATTCCGCAAGGGCCGGTGCTTCCGGGTTAAGCGGTTTTTCCGCCTTGATCTCCGGTTCCAGGCAGGCGGTGAAAATCAGGGCCCCCCAGAGAAGCGGAGCAACCGGGAAATGAAATCTGTTCATAAAACCTCCTATAGTTTGTTATATATAACAATGTTAATATAATATAACATATAGGCTGTTTTGTCAAGAAGCTTAATTCATATTTGTCCACAAAGCCGGCGGCGGCCTGCCTTGCCGTGTTGAACCGTTCAATAGACTTGTTCAAGAACCCGGTTGGTTCTCTGCCAGCCTGCGGCTAGCTTGCAAGTCCTGCAAAATGCTCCGCATTTTGCTATTTTCAAGCGGATTTGTTCAGAAACTGAAGTTTCTAAACAACTCTAATTGCCTTCTCCCCGCAAGGCTGTCATTGCGCCGTCTCCGTTCTTTGCTAAAGATTTTGGGAAAGGTAGAGCCGGCCCGCTTCTATTGCCGCCGCCTCGTCCTCGCCTTCGGCTTTAAGGATGATGGTGTCATTGTGCTTTATCTTGAGTTTCATCAAGGCAAGCAGTTTTTTGCCATCACAGGACGCGCCGTTGTCGGCGTGGGAAATGGTAATGGCGCTTTTGAATTCCCCCATTTTTTTGACAAAAAGGCCGGCCGGCCGCGCGTGAATACCCAAAGGATCGGTGATAACATACGAAAATTCTTTCATGGCCCTTTCCTTTACAGTTTTTCCCCGTTACTGGCAATTACATCCTTGTACCAGAAAAAACTCTTTTTCCGGGAACGCTTCAGAGTCCCCTTACCCTCGTCGTCCCTGTCGACATAGATAAAGCCGTAGCGCTTGGACATCTCCCCCGTGGACGCGCTGATGATGTCGATACAGCCCCAGGTGGTGTAGCCCAGCAGTTCAACGCCGTCTTCCTCAACCGCCGCTTTCATCGCCTTGATATGCTCCCGCAGATACTCAATGCGGTAATCGTCGTTGATGCCGCCGTCCGCCTCAACGACATCCTTCGCGCCAAGCCCGTTTTCCACAATGAACAGGGGCTTTTGATAGCGGTCGTAGAGGAAATTCAGCGCGACCCGCAAACCCAGCGGATCAATTTGCCAGCCCCAGTCGGACTCCTTGAGGTACGGGTTTTTTACTCCGCCGAAAATGTTGCCGGTCCCCTTCTCTCCGGCCACGGCGGGATCCGTCGAAACGGCGCTGGTCGAATAGTAGCTGAAGGACACAAAATCAACCGTGTTTTCGCGGAGAATTTTTTCGTCATCCGGCCCTATTTCGGGCCTAATGCCTTTCCGCGTAAAATAGTTTTTAAGCCAGGCCGGATAGCGCCCCCGGGCCTGTACATCGGTGAGGCTGTAGTTCCTGCGCTCCAAATCCATTTTTTCCCAGGTGTCTTCGGGACGGCACGAATAGGGATAGGCCACCGCCGAAGCGACCATGCTGCCAATCTTCGCGTCCGGCAGCATCTCATGACAGGACTTTACCGCCAGCGCGCTGGCCACCAGTTGATTATGACAGGCCCGATAGCACAAGGCCTCTTTTTTCGCCGGATCGTCCACAATCACGCCGGCCCCTAAAAAGGGCATGTGGAAGGTCATGTTTATCTCGTTAAACGTAAGCCAGTACTTCACCTTGCCCTTGTACCGGGCAAACACCGTCTTCGCGTACCGTTCAAAGAGCGGAATAAGCTCCCTGCTCGCCCAACCGTTGTACTTCCGCGTAAGATTAATCGCCATCTCCCAATGCGAGAGCGTTATCAGCGGTTCAATGCCGTACTTTAGACACTCGTCAAACAGGGCATCATAAAAGAGAAGCCCCTTTTCATTCGGCTCCGCGTCATCGCCGTTGGGAAAAATCCGCGCCCATGAAATTGAGGTACGAAAGGTTTTGAAGCCCATCCCGGCGAACAGCGCTATGTCCTCTTTGTAATGATGATAAAAATCAACCGCCCTATGTTCAGGAAAGTAGCCTTGCGGGTTTTCGATATTCGCCCGTATCGTCTTTGCGTCACCAATCTCCGCAATCCGGCCCTTCCCTCCGTGTATCACGTCACAGGTAGAAAGCCCCTTGCCGTCCTCAAGGTACGCGCCCTCCGCCTGATGAGCGGCAATCGCGCCGCCCCACAAAAAATTTTTTGGAAAACCCATGATAAACTCCTCTGATATTTGCTTACATCTTCGCGCCGGCTTCCGCGTAACTCATGTCCCCGGCCGGGCCGTCGATTCGGTAGGTCTTCGTCGTGTAGTCGTAGACGATCTTCGTTACACTGGAGTTGCCGAGCTGGCCGGAAAACTCAATGCCAATCGCCGCGAGCAGGAACGAAATCGACTGGCCGTGGGCGACCAGCATCACGTTGCCGCCGTCCGGGTTTTCCGCGACAATCGCCTCCATTCCCCTCTTCAAACGGGTGTAGACCTCGGACGCATCCTCGGAAATCTTGTAGGTTCCGTCAACCTTCTTGTTGAAATTCGCAAGCCCTTCGAGAAACTTTTTCATGTCTCCACCGTAGTACTGTACGATGGGCGCCGTTGCCGCGCCTATCGACTTCGCGTCTTCCGGAATCGTAAGCCCCAGATCCTTCCCGAAGGCCGCGTACATCACCCAGTTCGGATCGCCCTCAAAAATACCGAAACTCACTTCCCGCAGATCAGGGTTTTCCTTAACCGACCACTGGTCCGTCGCCAGGTTCTGCTCCATCGCGAGCCGGGCGGTTTCGATGGCCCGTTTCAGATCGCTCGAATACACCGCGTTAAACGGCACATCACGCAGACCTTTCCCCATATTGACCGCGCCGGCGATCCCCTTTTCCGTCAAAACAGCGTCGGAAATCCCCTGCACCCGGTCCATCAGATTGAAAATCGTCTGCCCGTGCCGCACCACGTAAATCGTGAGCGAATCCGCGGAAGCCGCCTTTGCGGATTTATCCGCCGAACAGCCCGTGAAAAACAGCGGCGCGGCAAGCACAAAAACCGCCGCCAACAACAAGCCGCAAAAAATACTCTTGCTTCTCATTTTTTTCCTCCAAAAAATATGCTGGGCCCGCCACAGATGAACGCGGGTAATTTTTCCTTTTGTCCGTGATTATCCATGACCCATTTCCTCTTATCCGCAAGCGCCTATTCCACGTACAGGACAAGATCCCCCACCGCGCAGTCCCCGGATTTCGCCTGGGTTATGGCCTTATAATCAGCCGAGTTGGTAATAACAAGCTGAGTCTCAAGATTGAAGCCCGCGCGGGCTATGACATCCTTGTCGTATTCGAGGAGCAAATCGCCCGCTTTGACTTTTTCGCCTTCCTTGATACGGGTAGTAAATCCTTTGCCGCCCAGTTTTACCGTATCAATGCCGCAGTGTATCAGCGCTTCAACGCCGTCTTCCGATTTGATGTTAATGGCGTGTTTTGTGTCAAACACCATTTCTATCGTGCCGTCAAAGGGCGCGTAGATCTTTCCGCCAAGCGGCATAAAGCATACGCCCTTGCCCAAAACCTCTTCCTGATGGGCGGGATCCGCCGACTGGTTAATCGGCATCACGCGGCCCTTTACCGGAGCGTAGATCTTTTTTGCCGCCGCGGCGTTGACTTTTGAGGTGTCGATGGCGGCCGCCGTGTCGGTTTTAAGTTCCGCCGCGTCGGGCTTGTAGGTTAGATATACTAAAACAAAGGTCAAGCCGACCGAAAAGAGGCTCGCCAGAAGCGCGATCCCCAGGTTCATCGTTGCCCTGGGAAAGTTCGGGATCAGGTAAGCGGGATAGACGAACACCCCCATCGCGCCCATGCCGGCGGCAATGCCGCGCCCCTCCGATACCAGGAGGTTGCCCGCAAAGGCCGCCAGGGCGCCGCTCACCGC
>JAIRSL010000321.1 GCA_031255475.1 Treponema sp. | reverse complement strand
GCGTTAATCTGTGTAATCTGCGGACTTTGTTGGAATGTATTTTAGTCATTTAGTGTTTACAAGGTACTAGGAGTCACCGCCGTTTAGCCGCCGCAGGATTTGTGGCGGATTTTAACCGTAAGGTTAGCGTTTTTACAGGAGAAGCGGATGAAGATTTCCGAAAACTTTCTTAATTTAAGCCGTGTCCTTGTTTTGGTATGCGCCGTAGTTTTTTTGGGCTGCGAAAATTTTACCGGAGAGACGGACAATACGGCGGACCTTCCCGGCGGGGAGAAACCGGGCGATGAAAACACGGGGATAACGGACCCCGGCGGCGGCATAGTCATTACCGAAGCCCTCGGCTGGCTTGAAACGGCCTGCGTCAAATGGCAGCCCTTTTCCGGCGCGGAAAAGTACAACGTATATTATAAGAAGGCCGGTCTTGACGGGTGGACCGGGATCGATGATCCCCTTATCCGCGATTACGGGACATACTGGCGGGCGGACATTCCCGGTCTTGCCCGGGGCAGCTATAGCGTGAAGGTAGCGGCCGTTGCCGGCGGCAGTGAAACCGGCGCTGCGGAATCGGAAAGTATCCTGGTAGAAGGCCACGACCGTTCGGGTTTCGCCTTTGCGAACGGCGTTGTTCCGGGGGCATATACGGCGGAAGGAATACTCAGGCCGGATGCGCGGATTTTGTATGTTACGGACAGTAATAAAAACACGGTAACGTTAGCGGTAAAGACCGGAACGAACAAAGAAGAAACGTTCACCGGGTTGAAAGAGATTTTACTAACCGCCTTGCAGAAAGGATACGAGGACCGTCCTTTGGCGGTACGTTTTATCGGAAAGATAACCGCCGGCGGTTTTTCCCTTGATAGTGGAGACATTGTGGTTAAGGATAACGGAAAAAATAACGGGAAAACCGGTTACGTTACCCTTGAGGGAATAGGCGACGACGCCGCGGCCTACGGCTGGGGGATAAGAACCTCCAGGGCAAGCAACGTTGAAATACGGAACCTGGCCTTTATGCTCACCGATTCCGGCGGTAAAGACTGTCTGGAAGCCCAGGACAGCGAACATCTCTGGATACACAACAACGATTTCTTTTACGGCAATCCCGGCGGTGACGCGGACCAGGCTAAGGGCGACGGCGCCATGGATACCAAAAAAAACACCTGGATGACCTATTCGTACAACCATTTTTGGGATACGGGTAAGTCGAGCCTGCTGGGAAACGGCGTAGAGACGCCCGGTTATCATACCTACCATCACAACTGGTTTGATCATTCGGACAGCCGGCATCCCCGTATCAGGAATCACAACGTCCATGTGTACAACAACCTCTACGACGGAGTGTCCAAATACGGCATCGGCGCGGCGGCGTACAGTCCTTCTGTCTTTGCGGAGGCGAACTTCTTCCGCAATACCAAGTACCCCATGCTCATATCCATGCAGGGCTCCGATATAAAGGGCGGAGGCAACGGGACTTTCAGCCGCGAAGACGGCGGCATGATCAAGGCGTACAATAACTACATGGATTCCTACAGTTCCGCTTATTTTGTTCCCTGGTCTTCCGCCAATCCCGTGGAATTCGACGCCTATGTAGCGGCCGGCCGGGACGAGCAGGTTCCCCCTTCCGTCACGGCGAAAAAAGGCGGCGCCGTCTACAATAATTTTGACACCGGCTCTCAAGCCGAAGTTGTGAACGCCTGTCTTGTGGATACGCCGGAAGAGGCCAGGGGGAAGGTGGAAAAATATGCGGGACGGTATTACGGCGGCGATTTTACCTGGACCTTCACCGGCGCGGATAATACCGATTACAACGTAAATACCGGCTTAAAGACGGCCCTGCAAAACTATACCTCCGGAATCGTGTCTATACAGACAGACGGAAACGGCCCGGCTTCCGGCGGCGGCGGCGAATCTGACGGCGTTACCGCCGGCACGGTATGCTACTTTACGGGAAACAGGCCCTCAAACAGCGCGTTTACGGTCAACGGAAATTATTCAGACAGCAAGGGTTCTGTTACGGTCAACGGAACCTCCTACACCGTCTGTGTAAAGATGGAAAGCGCCACGAAAATTTCCTTTTCCCTTGCCGGGCCTATGACGCTGAAACTGTACTTTGGAACGGCAAACGACAACGCGGCGGGCAGGAAGGTTAAGATCAACGGAACAAACGAGACGGTAAGCGGTGACGGAACACTGGTCAGGAACCTGTCCGCCGGAAACCATGAAATCACCAAGGGAGATACCATGCATCTCTTTTACATAAGCCTGACTTCCGGTTAGCGCGTTGTAAAGGCTAAACGAAAGAAATACAGTCCGCAGATTACGCGGATTGTCACAGATTATGAATACTTTTGATACGAAAAATCTGTGTAATCTGCGGATTTTGTTGGCATGGATTTTGATCATTTAGTATCTGCAAGATACCGGCAAGAGGGCAGGGGAGGCCGGCTGTTCTCCGGGAACCGCCGCATCGTTCCTGTTCTGTTCGGCCAAACCCCTAATCTATCCCTATCGCTTTGCGCAGCCTGGCGACCGTAGCCCCGGCTATGTCCCTGGCCTTTTCCGCTCCTTCGGCAAGCAGGGCGTCCAGGGCCGGAATGTCCGCCATGATGGCGTCGAACCTTTCCCGCAGGGGAGTAAGCTCCCGGTTCATCACCCGGAAAAGCTCCTCTTTGGCCGCGCCCCAACCCATGCCGCCGGCGCGATACCGGACCGCCAGGGTCTGCCGTTCTTCCGGCGAGGCAAACAGTTTGTACAACAGATAAATTTGGGAAGCCTCCGGATCCTTGGGCTCTTCCACGGCCTGGGAGTTGGTGACTATGCGCATGACAAGTTTGCGGAGTTCCTTTTCCGGCGCGAAAAGGGGAATAGTGTTGCCGTAGCTCTTGCTCATCTTCCGGCCGTCAAGTCCGGGCACCACCGCCACCTGTTCCTGTATGGAGGCTTCGGGCAGTCTGAGGAGTTCCGCCTTATAGTTGAAGTTGACCGCCTGGGCTATGTCGTGGGCCATTTCCACATGCTGGGTCTGGTCCCTGCCCACCGGTACAATGTGGGAATCAAAGAGCAGGATGTCCGCCGCCATAAGCACCGGGTAGGTGTAGAGCCCCATGTTGATCCCCGCGTCGGGATCGTTCTGCTTGTCAAGGTTGTCCTGGACCGCCGCTTTGTAAGCATGGGCCCGGTTCATCAGTCCCTTGGCGGTAAAAGCCATCAGGATGGTGGTCAATTCAAAGGTTTCGGGGACGGAACTCTGGCGGTAAAAGATCGTCTCCTTGGGATTAAGCCCCGCGGCAAGCCAGCCCGCCGCAACCCGGCGGATATTGTCCCGCAGCTCGTCGGGATCCTTCACGGTGTTAAGGGCATGGTAATCCGCGATAAAGTACCGGGCGTCGTATTCCTTTGCTAACTCTAGGGCAGGCTTGATAGCCCCAAAATAGTTCCCGATATGGAGAATTCCGGTGGGTTTAATCCCCGTAAGGGCAATTTTCTTCATGATTTAAGAAATCTACCCGGAAAAGCCGGTCCTGTAAAGCCCATCGTGAACTGTTAAAATCCCGCAATATTCAGACGGGGGCACATGGTTACGCCGCGCCCCTCGGGGTTCGATACTCCGGACCCTCAAAGTACGGCTGGCGGAATAAAGGGGATTTTAGCCGGATGAGTTTTAGTTCCGCGGACCGGCGGGATCGGTTTCTGTGCCCCATTGTTAAAGCATTGGAGAACAGAGAAGAGGGAAAGTTCTGAAATCACACCGCGATAGAATAGCTACAAATTATTGAAAACAAGGTATAAATTTTATACGGAGTATTCCCGGCACATTCTCTAAAATTTTCTGGTAAAAAATATTCACAATTTTCCCAATATTGTGTATACTGAGTTATTCTCCGGTGGCGCCATATCGCCCAAAGAAGGATGGTTTAATATGGAAACATATCAGGAAAAATTACCCGATATATGTATCCCGGATATTCATTATATTGTTTTCCGTCAATGCAACCCGGCATGGCGGCTGCTTCCCCATCTGGTATCCAATTTCGACGTTACCTACTTAATTCAGGGCAGGGCATGTTATACTATAAATGATAAAAAATATGAATTATCCGCAGGGGATTTGTTGTGTCTTCCGGAAAATGTCAAAAAAGAAGCGATGACGTATCCCGAACAGCTTATGCACTGTTTTTCGGTAAATTTGCAGCCAAAAGACCCGGATATGCAGAACGTAACACTCCCTCTTCCTCTGGTAAATCATATAGGAATAAGAAACGATCTTATCCAGTTATTTGATGATCTTGTGTATAGCTGGCAGGAACACCGGCCGGGATATATGTTAAAATGCCGGGGGATACTTTCCCTTATTATGTATCATATTGTCGAAGCAACAATGTTTGAAAATTTTTCTTCCGATCGGGATAATCGGATTAAAAATGCCATATTGTATATCATCAGGAATTATTCGAAAAAAATAACGGTAAAAAAGCTGGCGGACATAGCGGGACTTAATACCGCCTATTTCGGCCTCTTGTTCAAGCGGGTTACCGGGATAAAGGTGAATCAGTATATAGCGAATGTCAGGATTCACAAGGCAAAAGCCATGCTGAAAAGCGGCTCATATCGCGTAACGGAGGTAGCGGAATACTGCGGCTATAGCGATGCATTCCATTTTTATAAACAATTTAAGGGCATTACAGGCATCCCTCCTTCTTACTATATTCCAATAATTTCCAAATGAATTGTTTTTTTACCCTTACTGCCGGATTGCGGTGTTTTATTCGTAGCGAAGGGTTTAATACCCAAGAACCCGCTTGCGCGGGGGAGCTTTAGGGCGTTCTTAGGGTATTAAACCCTGAGTCTAACCACCTTTCGAGAACAACCTACCTAAGAGCCCGCTCACCGGTTCGTGGGGGAGAGTATAATCAATTTCCTCTCCAACGAAGATACCCAGGAGCTTGCTCCTGGGTTCTTCATTCGTAGTGGGGAGGTTCACAGGGTGTTTTTGTGGTTTGTCGCAAAAAACGGGCCGAAATTATAAAAAATTGTCTATGTCTATTAAATTGCTGATGAGGCAGCACAGTCACCGAAATGCCTCTTGAAACGGTGGGCCGTACCGGTGTATACTGGTGCAATTATTAAAGGGCAAACGAGTATGCCCTTGAGTTATTAAGAGGAATTTATGTGCCACAACCCAGTTGCCGTTTATCTTTCCCAAACCCCTCCGGATAAGGTGCATACCGGATTTTTGGCTTACCTTTGCAATCTTCAGAAGATTGCGGAAATAACCCCGGAGATCGCCGCCTCTATTGTAAAAGAGCTGGAAAACCAGCGCCGCCGGGTTAAGCTCATTGCCAGTGAAAACTACTGTTCCCTGGGAGTGCAGCTCGCCATGGGCAATCTGCTCACCGATAAATACGCCGAAGGTATGCCGAATCACCGGTTTTACGCGGGGAACGAAAATGTCGATGCCGTGGAAAGTCTGGCCGCGGAAGAGGC
>JAIRSL010000161.1 GCA_031255475.1 Treponema sp. | reverse complement strand
GCATTATCGCCGAATCCCGGGCCGATGAAAGCATGGAACTATACTTGAGGGAGGAATTTCTCCGTGACTTCTAAACGCCGTTCGCGGGGGACGCCGCTTTTCTTCATCCTGATTCTCTGCGCCTTTGTCCTGGGGACCGGCGTGAACTGCGGGGCCTCGGACAAAAACAAAGAAAAGGAAATCCGCTTTGAGACACGGGAATTCGCCATTGAAACGGCCGGCGGGGGACTAATCCCCATCCGTGTGGAACTGGCCCGGACCGATGCCGAACGAGCCCGCGGACTCATGAACCGGTCCGCCCTTCCCGACGGGGAGGGTATGCTCTTTATTTTTGAACGGGAACAGATACTCTCCTTCTGGATGAAGAACACCCTTATCCCCCTTTCCATCGCCTTTATCCGTACCGACGGCCGCATCATCGAAATCCGCGATATGCGGGCTTTGGACCTTACCACCGTCAGTTCCACCCGTTCCGCCCGCTACGCCCTGGAAGTTCCCCAGGGCTGGTTCTCCCGTTCGGGGATTGAGGCGGGAGATTACCTGCGGCTGGGGGATTTTCAATAGAAGCCGCCGGGCGTTCCGATCTGACGGCGCGGCAATGCCCGGCGGGTTTATGACACGTTTTTTTCAATGTTATTCTCATTCTTAACTTTGACCGGACACTAAGGGCCGGTCCGCCGTTCCCGTCTTGTATTTTCCGGCCTTTGTAACATAGACTGAATTTATGAAACTCCGGGTAAAAATTTTTTTGGTTGTCCTGCCCCTTATCATTGTAACCCTTACGTTGTCGGAGACCGCCTCTTATTTCCACGCGGTAAACGGCGTCACCCGCCTTGCCAGACAGCTCCTGGGCTTTAAGCTGGGAGAGCTGGAAAAATACGCCGAAAAACAGTGGGAACTCCTGGTGGAAAACGACTACGCCGGAAGGCCCGGCATGGTGGATGCCGCGGAAACCGCGGTGGGGATGTACGCCCGGAGCATCATCCTGAGCGATACCGAAGTCATCTTTGCCCTGGACACGGAGGGAAACACCGTCATGTCAAGTTCCCCTCTAAATATCCTGCCGGAGGAAAAAGACCCGCTTTTGAATAAGCTCGGAGCCGGGGAACAGGGCCTCCTTACCGCCGTCATAGACGGGGAAAAGCGGGTGTTTCAGGCATTTTTCTTTACCCCGTTTCAATGGCATATCGTTATCAGCGAAAAAAGCGATGTTTTTTACCGGGACGCAAACCAGATCGCGGTTCAGACGCTTATCACCCTGTGCGCCGCCGCCGTCCTCGCGGTAATACTCCTCTTTCTGGTCGCCCGGCGTCTTACCAATCCCCTGGATAAAATCGTCAAAACCATGAACACCATTACGGAGTCGTCGGACCTTTCTTCACGGGTAGAGGTGGAGTACCGGGACGAAACGGGCAACCTGGCCCATACCTTTAACCGCATGATAGGGGAACTGGACCGGGCTTACGGCCAGATCAAACGCTATGCTTTTGAGGCGGTACTGGCAGGCAAGAAGGAAGAGCGGATACGCCATATCTTTCAAAAGTATGTTCCTAACGACGTGATTGAACAGTTTTCCGCTTCTCCTGAACAAATGCTTACCGGCGCCAACCGGGAGCTTGCGATACTCTTTTCCGATATACGCAGCTTTACGACTATCTCCGAAGGCATGAATCCCGGAGACCTGGTAAATTCTCTGAACCGGTATTTTTCCGGCCAGGTGGACGTTATCATGAACCGGAACGGCATAGTGGACAAATACATAGGCGACGCCATCATGGCGTTTTGGGGGGCCCCCAGGAAGCGCAATGACGATGCCCTTCAACCGGTCCTTGCGGCCCTGGATATGATAGATATTCTTGCGGGTTTTAACGAACAACAGCGGCAGCTCAACAAGCCCGAATTCCGTATCGGCATCGGCATCAACTACGGCGAAGTGACGGTGGGGAACATAGGCTCCGAGCGGAAGATGGATTACACGGTAATAGGCGATCCCGTGAACCTTGCAAGCCGCCTGGAAGGGCTTACCAAAACCTATCAGACGGAAATTCTCATCTCCGAGGGGATTTACGCGGAACTGCGCAAACTGGCTCCGGATGTCCGCGCCCAGAGGCTCTGGTTCCGCCTTCTGGATACGGTAACCGTAAAGGGCAAGACCAGGGGGGTAAAGATATTCACGGTAAAGCGCGTCCTTTCTCCCGCGGAGGAAAGGGCCTGGCCCCTCCATAATCAGGGCATGGAACTCTACTACCGCCGTTCCTTTCCGGAGGCGGCGGCGAAATTCAGGGAGGTTCTGGCCCTGCTCCCCGGCGACTTCAACGGCAAAAATCTTCTGAACCGCTGTACCGCCTACGCCGAAAACCTGCCCCCGGAAGGGTGGGACGGGGTGGAAGTGATGAAAACCAAATGAAAGGCCCCCGCAACGGGGCCGGCGGCTGCCGGTTCCCGGAGCGTTCAGCCCACGGACGGGACCGTAACGCACCCGTCCGGCAGTATGAGGATCGCCGGTTTCGTGACGCCCCGGGCTTGCGCCCGTTTCAGGGCTTTATCCAGGGCTTTTTGGGGAAAGGCGGCGCTTTCGATAAACATGCTTGCAAGCCATTCATCCTGAATCTCCGTAACCGCCGTAATCTTCGCCCGGCTTGAGACCGCCGCCATCTTGGCCGCCTTGTGGTAGCCCAGCCTGTAACCGGCCTTGATGCGTTCTATGGCGTCTTCCGGGCTTGAAGCCCGTGCAAGAAGCTGGGCATAGGCTTCATCCCCTACCCCGTCACGGCACGAAGAAACCAGGATCAGATCGCCGCCGTCTTTCAGGGCAACGGCGCCGTTATCTATGGCTTTTTGGGACTGGTACAGATCTATGTCCATGGGGAATTTTGC
>JAIRSL010000156.1 GCA_031255475.1 Treponema sp. | reverse complement strand
ATCTACTACCGTGTTGTCAATTCCGACTGCATACAGATGGCGAACGCCGTCGATTTAGCCGCCCTTGCCGCCGGAGAAAAACACTACACCGAGACGGTGTCCCTGAAAGAAGCCGCCGCAAAAAACAACGCCGAAAACAGTGACGAGTTTGTCTCGTGGGGTGTGGTTATTCCGCAGGATCGGGAAAAGTAACGAATGAAGCAAACGGGATGTATGCTGGCGGTTTTACTGCTGACCGCAAACATATCGTTTTTGGCGGCCCTTGACGAAGGGGACGGAACAAACAGCCTTGGCGCGGACAATTTTTATGATGAAAATTTTGATGATTATCTTGATTTCGGCGAGGATGCCGGTCTTACCGTAAGCGCGAGCCGGGAAACCACCCAGCAGATGGAGGTACTTACCAGAGAGGACATCGAAAAACGGCACGCGCCGGATTTGGCGGCCCTGCTGGAAGAGGCCCTGGACATGGGAATTACCCGCTACGGAGCCTACGGCAGCCAGACGGAAATCAATATCCGGGGCTTTGACACGGAACGAATCGCCGTTTTGATCGACGGAGTTCCGGCCAATTCGCCCCGTTCCGGGGAATTTGACATAAATCAGATAGCCCTTTCCAATGTCGAGCGTATTGAGGTTATCTACGGAGGCTCCGACACCAGGTACAATGTATCCGGCGCGCTGGGCGGAGTTATCAACATTATTACTGTCAAGAAACAGGAAAAAGGATTACGCATAGACGGCAGTATTTCCAACACGGGATACCTCCCCGGCGGCTACAACAAAAAGCAAAACGGCGATACAGGGGAAGCGCACCCGGAGGATATTGTCGACACACAGAGGATGCACCTGTCCGCCGCCTACGGCGCGGAAACATTCTCCTGGAAGGCCGCATGGTTCGGCAACCGGGCGGCGAATCACTACCTCTACAGAGACTACTCAGGCTTTGCCCGGCGCAAGGAAAACAACGAGATCCTTGACACCGGCGCGGATTTTTCCTTTACCCGGAACCTGCCGGGGGACGCAAGCCTCCTTGCCTCCGCCGGTCTTTACTATGCCGATAAAAATTATCCTGTAACCGGAACCTCCCGGGGCCGGGCAAAGGAATATGATTTTTCCGTTAAGCCGAATATCATGCTCAATATGCCCCGCGCCTTCCATGACGATCTCTCCGCCGAGGCTTCTCTAAGTTATACCTGGGCCGATATGCGCTATGGAGACATTTCCCATAGCAGCGATCAATACATTACGGGAATTAACCGCTGGAGCTGGTACCCGGCGGATAAGCTTACCTTCCGTTCCGGCCTTGACTGGCGTTTTATACATGTGGATTCCACTGAAGACGGTCTACGGAACGGGAACAACGGCGGCCTGTACGCGACGGCGGAGTTTAAGCCGACGGCAACATTACTGTTCATCGCGTCACTCAAGGGCGTTACCGACACAAGGCAGGGCGCTGCCGTCCCGAAGGCAGGCTTTGTATGGCAGGCGGCGGACTGGTTTTCCCTGAAAAACAACTACTTCCGCAGCTTTAAGTTCCCCGACTTTGACGACCGTTTCTATCACAGCGCCGACGGCCTTTATACCGGTAACCCGAACCTGAAACCCGAAGACGGCTGGGGCGCCGACCTTGGCGGGGAATTCACGTATACCGGAGGAGAAACCCGCTCTTCGGATCCGGCGGAAGATTCCGGCGCGGTAAAGATTATTCGCCACGCTCCGGCTTTCAACGCCGGTTCGACAGTATATGTACAGTGGACTACAGATTCCATTCATTGGGTTAAACAGGGAACGCGGTGGAGTCCTGAAAATATCGGAACCGCCTTTTTTACCGGTATAGACATACGTCCGGCGCTTACCGTTCCCCTTTCCTTCCTGATTTTCGACAGGGTGAAATTCGGCCTTAACTATCAGTATCAGCTAAGCCGGCTTTTGAATGATGATTTGAACTTTTCAGACACCCTGCGCATACCCTATATGCCCGCGCACATTGTAGGCGCTTCAATCGATCTCTCCTGGAAAAGCGGCGAACCGGCAGCCGGATCACTTGTACTGTCGGCCCACTGGGAAAGCGTTCGTTACGCCGACACCTTAAACCGCATGGAACTGGAGCCGTATTGTCTTGTCAACGTAACGGTAAATCAAAGCATCGGCAAAAACCTTAATGTCTTTGCCGCGCTGCGTAACGCCCTCAATCAGTTGTACACATCATTTGCCGAATACCCCATGCCGGGGATCTCTCTGACGCTGGGGGGACAGATTCAGATTACGAAGCCATAAACACCCCGGAACATGGAAGATAAGCGACCGGTTATCGAACAGGCCGGCTATTCTTTTCTAAAAAATATAACATATTTTATGTATATGCGCTCTGACTCATCGTTGGATGTAATATCCCAATAAAAAGAACCATAGGTAAATGCTATACCGCCTTTATAGAAGTAAAACCTTGCCTCTGAATACCCGACTCCTTCACCATAAGTCCACCAAAAAGGTTCTTCGGCGGTCGTTTCAACAAAATTAATTTGCCAATTTTTAACATGATCAAAACCCCTATAGAAGCCGCACAAATCATTAAATGGGATTGTCAGACATTTCTTTTCCCGGTTGTAAGCAATTTGGATAACCGTACTCTCTATCAGATTTATATCCAGGGTTTCATTTTGAGAGCGAATTAATTTATACGAATCAAAAACATAACGCCCGGCGAAAGTTCGTAAATAATCGGTTGATAATCTGCGGACTTTATCCGGTATTGGCAGATCAAGACTGCCCGCAAATGTATATGGATCTTCATATTCCCATGTTCCAAGCCAGAATTCTTCCGGCTTATGTTCCAAATATATTATTTGCACTTTATCATTTTTTGTTTCCAATTTGGTTTGATTGTGAGTATATGTTTTCCCGTCGAAGCGTAAGCGAATTCTATTCCGGGTTTTTATTTGACCGTTGACAATATCAAGCTCCCGGATATACACATTTCCATTATCAACAAACAGTAAAAGAATTTCCGGGGCATGCCCGGAAGCCTGAAAATATCTTCCGCCCTGTTGTATGTAGTAGCCGCTTGCCGATTTTATTGTATCAATTGACGAAACATTGCCTTTATCGGAAAAATCTCTAGTGCCCGGATATGTACCTGCCTCCCTGTACCTTATAGAATAAGCTATATCTTCGGCAACATCACTTTCAATTTGTTTAACATAACCGGAAGAACACCATCCGGTATAGCCGGTTTGACTCACAATTCTTATCCACGGCGCCGTAATGCCGTCTATTGTTTCAGATCTACCTGTTTCAAGAATTTTCAGGGCCGTATATGCGGGCAGAGTCGTTATTATTGAAGCTGATAAAGTACCGTCTCTGCGTACCCTCAAATTATCGGCGGCATAATGAGTCATTACGTTCTCGTCCGCGCATAAACCGCAAATACAAAAAACGTACAATACCAACAGTATTCTTTTCATGATTTTATAGTATATTTTAACCCCATTTTTTGTCAAGTTTAATACTGTCAGGAAATTTTCGACTAAAGTTTCATTCATATGAAAGAATATTTTGTTACGAATGAAATACTGTGGAATGTTATGGTAAAGCCGTAGGCCGGACCGCATACAGCCTGTTTATGCGGTTGGGCTGCTCTACTCTTTTTTCTTCTTCAATGCGCGTAGAGTATTTCCCTTTTTGGATTATTGTTTCTTCGGAAATATTTTGTGCTTTTCGTTCTTATATTTTGTCAATTGTATCAATTATCTTCTTCATTATTTTTTCCCCGACTTTTTTCCAGGTCTGTTTGCTGCGTTCGTCTATTATTTTTATGTCTCCAAATATCACCTTTCCGGTTATATACAATTCTGGCAGGTCGTCATCGTCCGCGTTTGTTTTAAGCGCCGTGTCTGTTATTTCCGAAAATAACGGAATAATTTTATTGGTTATTTTTATATTTTCCTCTATTATAATTTTGGTTTCTCCGAATATTGTTTTAATATTCAATACGGTCTTTCCTTTCGGCAAATTATTGGCAATTATTTTATTTTCTCCAAAATAGCAATCATGTTCCCCGCCGTTTTCATCCGGTTCATCTATGTATGAAGTAGTTGTCGAAAATACCGTTACGTGTTTTTTAAATTTTTCCGGGGCCGGGGCGTCGCTTTTATCCACGACAGCATGGTTTTCTCCGGCATGGTTTTCCGTCATTATTTTTTCAATAATGCTTATTTCTCTTTTTGTTTCAATTTTATTTATATATTCCAGTATGCGCTCATATTCCTCCATGTCCATGATGTTTTGGGAAAACTGTTCCGCCAATTTTTCAGTCAGTTTGCCTTTTTCCTCGTCCAAATTGAACACAGAAGCCTCCTTTTTTATAAAATACCATACTTAAAGTATTAGGGGAACCGGTTTAATCCGCGGATGCCTCTTGCGGGAAAAAGCCGCCGTTAGCGTGCGTATTGCCGCGCAAGGGATTGGAGGGGTGCGGCAACCGCAGGTTGCCTGGCAGCCCCGGCGCGAAGCGGCGGGGCCGGAGTGATAACGGAGCCCCGCAAAGCCCGGTTTTTTGCGGCGCAGCCGCAAAAAATGCGACCGGATTTATAATTGGTTTAAAGTCTTATTTCAAGGCCGTCGTGGGCCGGGGCAATGCCGACACCCTCAAGATTCCGTTCCCGGATAAAGTCTTCGCAGAATCCGGCAATTTCGTTGTGGGAATGTTCGTGGCAGATATGGGTAAGCCACACCCGCCGCGCGGCCAGTTCCAGGGCGGTTTCCATGGCCTGCCTGAATGTGAAGTGGGTTTCGTGGGGACGTTCGCGCAGCGCTCCGATGATGAGGGCTCCGGGTTTGCCGGCAAGGGATTTTGAGGATTCCGGTATGGCGCTGGTATCGGTCATGTAGAGGAGGGAAGGCCGGCCGGCTTCCTCTATTTTCCAGGCGAGAATGTTCAGATCGCCGTGTTTGACCGGGATGGAAGTGATACGGAGCGATCCTATTTCAATGACCGGATCGGCTTTGCGGAGGTCGAGTCTCGGTTTGCCGCCTCCCGGCTGGGTTTCTTTGAAAACATAGGAGAACCGGTCCCTTACTTCCTCCAGGATTTCGTCGCTGCTGTAGACAGGAAGGGGGACGCTGCGGCAGAGGGGCCGCACATCGTCAAGGCCGTGGAGATGATCCGCGTGGGCGTGGGTAAGCAGAACCGCGTCGAGCCGTTCTATGCCGGCTCTGACTGCCTGGAGTCTGAATTCCGGCCCTGTATCGATGACTATGCTCTCTCCGGCTTCCCCGGTGATATGAATGGAAGCCCGCATCCGCTTGTCAAAGGGGTTTTCCGAGCGGCATACGGGGCAGAAACAGGCTACCACGGGGATGCCGTGGGAAGTACCGGAACCGAGGACGTTTACCTTCATGCGGTATTATGGACTGTAACGGCCGATCCTTGCCAGATCCCTTGCGGACATTTATACTAAAGGGGAGGTACTTAGGGATATGGCTGACCCGGAACTTGTAAAGGTAATGGATTTTATTCTCAACCGGTGTAATGAGCGGGATATTGAGGCGGTGGCTGCGGCGGTGGTCCGGCGGCGGCGGGATCTTTCTGTATTCGGCGGCTCGGTGAATCTTCCCGATCCAAAGCGTATGGCCGATGAAATGTCCAAACAGTTTAACATGGAAGGCACCATCGATGGGCTCACAAATAGCATACGGGAATATGCCATGCGTATCATACGGCAGGAAGCCCCGGAGCTGAGCGAAGAACAGGCCGAAACGCTTACCAATGCGTGGATCCCCGATCGCGGCGAACCCAGGGAAGGATCCGCCCTGCCTCCCGATCTTCTGATAAACATGATTGAACAGTTTGTTATGTTTTCCAGAGGTGAAATGGATGAAGAGGAAGACCGCCGCCTCCGCGCGGATCTGGGCGCATGGCCTGAGCGTTACTGGAAAGCCTTTCCCCGCGTTATCCGGCTGATCATTACCGACTATCTCAAGGGCGAAATAAACGGCGGCGAATTCAAAACCCGCATAAATACCGCGATAGTGATGTAAGCTTGTTCCAAAACCAGGCCGGCTTTAGAACAAGCCTGAAAAACGGTCAAAACGCGGGTTTCCCTGTCAGTCGCCTACACGGATGCTGTTGAGCCACGCATCGTTATAGAGTTCCAGGCTTTCGCCCAGGTCGTCTTTGAGTTCGGTTTTAGTGAGCGCCTCGGCGCTGTACCACGAATCCCCTTTCTTGTACTGCCGCGCGGGCAGGTTCGCCGTGGAGGGGAAGCCGAAAGAGTCGCAGAATTCCGCATAGATGTCCGGGCGGTGGATAAAGTCTATGAATTTGTGGGCCAGATCGGGGTTTTTGGAACCTTTGAGGATACACATGCTGTCGATATAGGCGGGCCCGCCTTCCGGGGGAATAAAGAACACGGTGTTTCTTTTGAGTTCCTCGTTGTCGCCGATTTCTTCATATACCACTTCCGCGTAACCCTGAACTACCCAGAAATCCCCGTCCGCATAACCCTTGCCAAAGGCTTCTGCGTCGAATTTAACCAGATTGGGTTTCCAGCGGTTGTTGATAAGATCCCTGGCCGCCGCGATTTCCGCGGGGTTTTTGGTGTTGACCGAATAGCCGAGAAAGGCGAGGGCGTCGCCCATCACTTCCCTCATGTCGTCCAGCATAGTCATGCGGCCTCTCAGATCGCTGCGGCTAAAGATTGACCAGCTTCTTTCAAAGTTTGGAACCCGCGCGGTATTTACCGCGATTCCCGCGGCTCCCCAGTAGTAGGGAACCGAGTAATCCATCTGCGGATCGTATGTGGTCTTGGCAAGCACCGCGGGGTCTACGTTCTTTAAGTTGGGGATCTTGCTCTTGTCGATTCTCTCCAGCATATCCTGATTGATCATGATGGACACATAGTCTCCCGAGGGGAAAACGATGTCGTAGCCTGAGCCGCCCGACTTGAGTTTGGTATACATCTCTTCGTTGCTGGCAAATTGATCGTAGATAACATCAACGCCGTATTCCTTCTGGAATTTTTCTATAACTGAAGCGGGGGTGTAGTATGTCCAGTTATAAATGTACAGTTTGGAAGCGTCATTTCTGCCGCCTCCAAAGACCGAGGCAGGGACAATAATCCCCGCCAGTACCATAAGCAAGATGGTAATCCTTTTCATGTTTCCTTCTCCTTATCTTTGTGTCAAAATATATAAACGCAAGATTGCGTCTTTTTCATTTCCGGCGGTTTGTACGGAAACTCCGGTTTCCGGACACGCTCTAAAACAAGCGCGATCTATTTTGCCGCTATGTATTTGAGGAAATTCCGCAGCAAGTATGTCAAAATAACCGTACCGAGTATCATTACCACCGAGAGGGCGTTGATTACCGGGGAAACTCCAAAACGGATTGCGGAATAAATGTAGATCGGCAGCGTCGAGGAGCCGGGGCCCGCCACAAAGTAGGTGATTACAAAGTCCTCAAGGCTGATGGTAATGGCGGTAAGGAAGCCCGACACGATACCGGGCATACAGATGGGAACCGTTACCTTGAGCAGGGTTTGCATCTCCCCCGCGCCAAGATCGTGGGCCGCCTCAATTATGGAAAAGTCAAATTCGTCCAGCCTCGCCATCACCATAAGAAAGACAAAGGGAAGGTTGAATGTGGTATGGGCGATATAGATGGT
>JAIRSL010000220.1 GCA_031255475.1 Treponema sp. | reverse complement strand
ACCAGTTCGTGGGGGAGCTTCAGGGCGAGGTTGTTGATTACCCGTATTAGGGCAAAGATATATTGAGAAAGCCCGTACCCGAAAATCGGGACGGAATAATTCCACGTGGGGGGATATGATTAGAAAGACGAAAGAATATATTATATAGAAAGAATTCTGACTAGAACATAATGGGAGGTAAAAGAAAATATGTCACTTACGTATGAAAAAACCGTGCATTAAGCCGATTGGATATTACCCGCCTCCGTATTCGCTTCGTTTCATGTTCGAAATATATTCAACATTCATTCATAAATATAGCGCATAAACTGAAAAAACAATAGTTTAGGAAAAAAATACAAAAAAGAAGGTCACATCAGGCCGTGGATTCCCCCGAACGCCGTAGATCAACGATTTTAAGCTGGACGGTATCGATTCCGTTGAACCAGTTCCGCTCCACCGTATATACCAGGTCTACCCGGTCTTCCAGGTCAAACTCCTGTTTAACCTTGCCGGCGGCCTGCCAGTATACCGCAGGCCACCGGTGTTTTCCCGTGTCCAGGGTAAGTTTGACGTGCTTGGCTTCGTTTTTTCCCATAAAAGCAATATCCGCCACCCTCAGGCCCCTGGTCATAAAGACAAGCCGGTCGTTCTGTTCGCCGTAAGGCTCAAAACGGTCCGCCAGGCGGAGGATGTCCGGGGTCAGATAAGAGGGGGGAAGTTCCGCATCCACCGTGAGGATTTCCTCGTCCTCTTCGTCCCTTAGTTCCATGATCCGGGCCATGTTTTTAATGCGAACCATAAAAGCATCCCAATTTGACCGTTCCATGCTGAATCCGGCGGCAAAATTGTGACCTCCCCAGTCTATGCAGAGATCCGCGCAGGGTTCCATGAGCAACTGGACATTGAAACCCCGGGCCGAACGGAGGGACCCGGTAGCGGTCGTTTCGCTGAACGAGACGGCCATGGCGGGGACCTTAAAGAACTTCGACATGCGGTTTGCCATAAGCCCTGTGGCCCCCCGGACTATGTCTTCCCCGTAGGCCAGGACCAGCTTGCCTTCGAATTCGGCAAGGCTTTTCGCGGCCCTGGGTTCCACAATGACCCACATATCCCCGCCCAGCTTCCTCCGTTTATTGTTCATGAACATGATCTCTTCCGCCAGATTGTTCCGTTCATTTGGATCTTCCGAAAGCAGGAGGGCGGCGACCTTGTCCGGGCTGCCCATACGTCCGGGGGCATTGACGACCGGGCAGAGCTGCCAAGAAATTTCCCCGGCGCCGAAACGCCGCCCCGCGAGGCCCAGCTTGAAAAGCAGGGCATGAATCCCCGGCCGGGGTTTTTCCAGGAGTGAAGCCACGCCGGAACGGACGATGATACGGTTCTCGTCCCGCAGGGGCATGATGTCCGCGATGGTCCCCAGGGCCGCAAGCTGGAGGTCCGTCCGGTCCTCTCCGGTAAAATGCTTTTCCCGCCGCCTGATGAAGGTGGTAAACAGGTTGATGAACACATCCAATTCTTCCGGCGCTTTGCCGGAATATTTGGCAAGTTTGGAAAGCTCCCGTATTCGGAGGAGGCTCTTCCCCGAAGTTTGAGGGATTTCCTTTCCTATTTCTTCCGCCATATCGAGCATGTAGACTTCGATCCCGTTCCCAAAGATCTTAGCCAGCATCTTTTTCTGAAGCGGCGCGTCCCAGGCGAATATCTGCTGGCCTTCAAGGAAGGCGGGCAGCCTGGTTTCCGTTATGCTCACCATTCCGGGGATTATTGTTTCCGTCAGGCGTTTTACCACAACCAGGTTCCGCAGTTTGGCTATCTCGATGACGTAGGCGTCATTGGAAGGCCGGACATTGAGGAGGCAGATCGAATGACCATAGATTTCGCTCTTTTGGGCAAACCGCAGGGCGGCCACGAGTTTGTAGGCAACGGCACAACCGGCCAGATCCCGGAAGCCGTAGGATGAATCCGTCAGTTTGGGGTTTACAATGGCTAAGGCGTCCGGCATCGTGTCCCTGGGATTGTGGTGATCCGTGATGATCACGTCTATCCCCAGTTCATTGGCCTTTTCCACCTCGGCTATGCAGGATATGCCGCAGTCAACGGTAATGATGAGGCTCCCGGAAGCCCGTGCGAATTCTTCCACCGCCCGTATTGAAAGGCCGTAGGGATCGTCCCCGATGGGAAGCTGCCAGCTTACGTCCATGCCCAGGCTGCGGAGATACCCGGTGAGGAGAACCGTACCCGTGATCCCGTCCGCGTCCCGGTCCCCGAAAATCAGAACCTTTTCCCCTTCTTCCCTGGCCGCCAGGATGCGGTCCACCGCGTCTTCCATGTCGGAAAACTCGAATGGATTCCGCAGATACCGGGGATCGTCTTCCAGGAAGTACCGTATATCCTCTCCTTCGGTAATCCCCCGGCGTATCAGGATGGAAGCGGTCAGGAAATCACAGCCGTACCTGGCCGCGATACTCTTCACCATCTCCTGTGAAATTTCTTTCTTGTCCCAGATCATTTCTCCGTACCGCCTCTACCGTCCGCGTTATCGTGCTGCTTCCGGCACGATTTCCTTCAATACCAATTTCCGTTCGGAAGGCACTGTTTCGCCGTATTCCACCGCATCCTCAAGCAGGGGCAGAGCCGCCGCAAGCCCCTCCCTGTCCCGGGCCCACACGCTCATGACCGGTTCCCCCGCTTTAACCGGGTTTCCCCGCTTTTTGTGGAGCCGTACCCCCGCCGTGGGGCTCACCGCGTCCTCTGTCCGGTCCCGCCCGACCCCAAGGCGCACCCCGGCGCAGCCGACCTTCCAGGCGTCTATCCGGCGTATATACCCGGAAGATGCGGCCCGGACTTCCCCATGAACCGGGGACCGGTAATTGCCCTTGAGTTCCAGGAGTTTTGCCACGTCCCCTCCCTGGCTCTTCACGTTATCCAGGAAACGCCGCCGGGGTTCCCCTCCGGCCAGGCATTCTTCGCAAAGCCGCCGCCCCTCTTCCGGGGTTGCGGCCTTACCCCCCAGCACGGCCATCCGGGCCGCCAGTTCCAGGGTAACTTCCATCAGGTCTTCCGATCCTTCGGGCGTCCCCTTTCCTTCAAGGCAGTCCAGACATTCTTCCACTTCAAGGAAGTTCCCCACCATGGTTCCCAAAGGCTCGTCCATGTCGGTAAGGAGGGCGGTGATTCGCTTTCCCATGGCCGCCCCGGTATCCACCAGGGATCGGGCCAGCTTCTCCCCGTCTTCGCTCCGCTTCATAAAGGCCCCGGAACCGTACTTTACATCCAGGACCAGGGCATCCGCGCCTTCGGCAACTTTTTTCGACAGGATGCTCGCCGTGATGAGGGGAACGGACTCCACCGTCCCGGTTACGTCCCGCAGTGCGTAGAGCAGCCGGTCTGCCGGCACGATGTCCCGGGTCTGCCCCGTCATGGCAAACCCGTCCTTCCCGATGATCTGCCGGAATTGCTCCACCGTAAGGTCCGTGCGGTATCCCGGAATCGCCTCCAGCTTGTCCAGGGTTCCCCCCGTATGCCCCAGGGCCCGCCCCGACATCATGGGGTCCCGTATTCCCAGGGAAGCCGCCAGGGGCGCCAGGATGAGGCTCGTCTTATCCCCCACGCCCCCGGTGGAATGTTTGTCCACAAACGGCCCCTCAATCCCGAACAGGTCGATCTCCGTCCCGGACCGCAACATTACTTCGGTCAGCGCCGCCGTTTCCGCCGGGCTCATTCCCTGAAAAAAAACCGCCATGGCCCAGGCCGACACCTGGTAATCGGGAATCTCCCCGGCCACATACCCACCGATCAGGAACCGGAGTTCTTCCCGTGAAAGTTCCTTCCCGGACCGTTTGTTCATGATAATGTCAACCGCCCTCATATTTCCTCCAAGGTATCTGGTACCGCAGCCGTTAAAAATCCCAGGTTGAAAGCCGTTTGCCCAGCGCTCCGGCCAGGATCGCGGTGACCAGGGCTTTCGCGTCCCGCTCGACCGTCCTGTCCACGGCAGCCTGTTCCAGTTGAACCGGGGGCTGTCCCCAGCCGGCCGTAAGCCACTGTCTGATGCCCGGCCCCACCGGCAGGTATCCCGCCGTTTCCGCAGACCGGAAAGACCCGGCGCTCCCGGCGGGCAGATCCGCGCACGAGGGGCAAACCGCGGTCCCGTCCCGCAGTGAATACCATAGTAACCCATCCCGATGGGCTTCACAAGCGCAAGGCTGCGAAGCGCCGGCTTTACGGCCGCATACGGCGCACCGGTCAATCTCCGGCCGCTGGCCCAGGATTTCCGCCCAGTTCCACAGGAAACGGATGATCACCTGCCGGCAGGCGGCCTCGTCCGCCCCGTCCAGGGCGTCCAGGGCGCTTCCGGTCAGGGCGAGGGCTTCTTCCCATCCGCCGCCCCCTCCCTGGGCCGCCAGAACCGTTTCCGCCACCGCCTGGGCCGCCATGGCCCGCTCATAAAGCTCCCGTATGCCCGGCCTCCACGCCCGGACATCAAAGTCCGTTACCTTCATGAGGGTCTTCACCGGGTTCCGGTAAACCCACAACATCCCTTCATGGTAAAGGGCCGCGTGGGCGCGGAGTTTGCTCTTGGGGCCGCCGAAAACAGTGGCCCGGATCAGTCCTTCTTCGGCGGTAAGAAACGTGACCTCCCGGTTGGATTCACCCGAAGGCCGAACCCTAAGGACTAAAGCGGTGTACGTGAAGTTCCGGGCCATAGGGTAGGATACCACAGCCCGGATAAAGCAGGAAGGGTTCGCGGAACACATGAACCGGGACGGCGGTATCCATGCAACAGGGCGCGGCGTCTGCCTGTTGGGGCAGCGTCCATTCCAATCAACGCTATTATAAAAACGGGCGCTTTTAGTATAATGGCAGGGAAGAATTAGGGAGAATGCATGGAAATCAAACCGGATGACCTTGTGGGTATGAACGTTGCGGCCGCAAAGGAATACATTTTTCATCATATTGCCGCGCTGAAACTGGCGGAAAAAGACCGGGACGGGCTTTTAGCGGAACTGGATAAGTGGGAGAAGCGGGTGGAACTTGCCCGCAGCCGGGGCGCGCCGGATCTGGCGGCGGAAGCGGAGCAGGAAGCCGGGCGGATACGGGCCAAGGTTGAAGACATGGCGGCGGAAATTGCCTATCTCAGGGTCAAAATCGAAAAGATGCGGAAAAGCCTTCCCGCCCTCGCGGCCCGGGAACGCAGCGTGGACCCGGACCTTCTGGAGCAGGAACTCCTTATCGCCCTGGGGAAAAATCCCGGAGACGAAACCACGGCCGGTGCAAGCGTTGACCGGGGCTTTAAGGCCGTTGAAGCCGACGCCGCCCTGGAAGCCCTTAAAGCCAAAATGAGCGGGGCCCGTACCGGCGGCGAACAGGGCGGGGGAAACGCCTCATGAGCCGCCTACCCCTCCTTCCGGGCCGGAAGCGGCCCCTCCTCTTTGCCCACCGGGGCTGCTCCTCCCTGGCCCCGGAAAATACCATGGCCGCTTTCCGCATGGCCCGGGAAACCGGAGCGGCGGGTCTGGAATTGGACATCCACATCACTTCCGACGGGGAACTCGTGGTGGCCCACGACGATACCTTTGTGCGGACGGCTCCGGCCGGGGCCAACGGGGACGGCCGGCGGTTGGAAGAAATGACAATGAGGGAAATACGGGCCATAGACGTAGGGTCTTTCTTCGGCCCCGGATTCGGCGGGGAACGCCCCCCCCTGCTGGCGGAAGTTCTGGAGGAATTCTGCCCGGACCTCTATGTCGATATAGAACTCAAATCCCGGAAGACCAAAGACGATCCCCTGCCCGTTGCCGCCGCCAGGCTGCTCAAGGCCATGGGACGGGTAACCGAAGAGTCGGTCACCGTGTCCTCGTTTAACCCCCTATGCCTTGCGGCGTTCAAGCGGGCCTCCCCCGGCATCCCCGTTGCGGTGATCTACGCCGTCAACCCGGAGGTCCCCTGGGTGCTGCGCCGGGGGGCCGGCCG
>JAIRSL010000160.1 GCA_031255475.1 Treponema sp. | reverse complement strand
GGGAAGGCAATGTAAACGTAGACTGGATCTGGGGGGAGGTACCGTATAGGAACTATTACGTGGCGTCCTATGGGAACGACGGCAACCCCGGAACGAAAGAGTCGCCCGTAGCAACGGTGAAGCAAGCGCTGTTAAACCTGAAAAATAACTATGCCGCCTTCTGGCCGGAAAAGGGGACGGAACTGGAAAACCCCGGAGCTATTATTATTCTGGACGAGGTGGAGGTGACGGAACAGATATACATAGACGGCAGTGTAGGGTATCCGCCCATAATTCTCTGCGATGATCCTGAAACGTCCGGCGGAACCCTGCGGGTAAACGCTAATATGACATTCCAAAAAATCGAGTATGGGAAAAGTCTCGTGCACATAAGGAATGGGGCAAAGGTAACCCTTGCCGGCGGGCTTGTTCTGGCGGGAACCGAAGATTATGCGGATGAGATCCGGGGGGTATACATTGCTAGCAGTACGTTTACCATGAACGGCGGGGAAATTTCCGGTAATTTCCTCACCCTCCACGGTGGCGGGGTATTCATGAATAATAGTATGTTTACCATGAACGGCGGGAAAATCTCCGGCAATAAAACCTCCTACGAAGGTGGTGGAGTAGCCACACAAAATGGCCCATATAGCACTGATACATTTATCATGAACGGCGGGGAAATCTCCGACAATTCTGCCAACAATAGCGGCGGCGGGGTATTATTCTCCTCGAGCGGTACGGCTAGGTTTATCATGAATGATGGGAAAATCTCCGATAATTCCGCCAGCAAAGACGGCGGCGGGGTAATGCTATCCTCATACGGTACGACTACGTTTACCATGAACGGCGGGGAAATTTCCGGTAATTCCGCCAATGCCGGCGACATCGACCTCGGCGGCGGCGGGGTATGCTCATGGGGCAGTCCGTTTACCATGAACAACGGGAAAATTTTCAATAATTCCGGCAAAGCCGGCGGGGTAGCTATGTACCACCGTGGTGCTATATTTACCATGAACAATGGGGAAATCACCGATAATACTTCTACTGCTACCCACAACAACGGTAGCAGCGGCGGAGTAACCGTGTGGATGGATGCCACACTTATCATGAACGGCGGAAAAATCTCCCGTAATTCCACCCTCGGCTTCGGCGGTGGGGTAACCGTGCGGGTCGGTAAATTTAGCATGACCGACGGGGAAATCTCGGGCAATACCTGTGGTGTCCAAGGTGGTGGAGTATACATAGCGGCTCCTACAGTCTTCAGCAAGAGCGGCGGAACAATCTACGGCTATGACGGAGGAAACCCGCTTGAGCCAAATAATAATAAAGTGGCAGATGGATCCGGCAATATTTTGAATAACCGGGGCCACGCGGTCTATCTTGACGGCACTCACCGCAAGGAAACCACCGTGGGGCCGGAGGACATTCTGTACTACAACTCCGACACAGACGATATGTCCGGCTGGGATTGATAATCTGATACAGGTTTCCATGTAACAGCCGCCGCCCTTAACCGGGGCGGCGGTTTTTTTACCCCGCGAGCGCGCAGGGAGTAACGGTTTGGCGGCGAAGCGTGAACGTACTTCGTTTTCAAGGGATCGCGCTTATAATCAAGCCTTTCCCGGATTTTTTGTCGTATTCCGCCCGGTACAGTTTTCCACCCGAGGGGATACGGTACAGCCGGGCGTATTCCCAGTCTTCGGGGAAACGGGGCTCTGCCGTGATATTCGCCTCACGGGCGCGCAGACCGAACAAGCCTGAAATGATGATGTCGCAAAAAGTTGAGTGGTTGTAATCCTTGCCCCTTTCCTCGCCGCCTTTCCCCTTGTCCCATCCGCCATCGTCGGACCAGTGTTTAAGGCGCGTACGGGCTATCCAATCCCCTGTGCCGGGGTTCATGTTTTCATCTATCCAAAAGGGCGACGCGTCCCCTTCTTCCGGCTTTAAGCGGTGGCTTGCGGCGTACTGTTTAAGCAGCTTGAAGAAGAGACCGCCGCCGGGCCGGCGTGAACGGGCAAGGGCCGAAAGGGCTATCGAAATGGAGAAAGGCCAGGACGGACCGTTCCACAGGCATTCGTGGGCTTTGTTCCCGCCGGGTTTCTGATCCCGGGATATAAGCCAGGCGTTTAGCTCTTCGCCGGTGTAGAAAACACCGTAACCCGGATGGCTCCGGTCCGCCGTGGTGAGTCCGAATTTCCCGGCAAAACAGGTGGGATCTTCCAAAAGGGTGAAGGCCCCTTCCCTGCCCGCCGGGGCGAGATCAAAGTACCAGGGCGTGTAGCCCCAGAGTTCGCGGCACTTAAAACGCGGGTTCCCGCGCGCCAGGTCAGGCGGAGACCCGGAGGAAATGTCCGGATGACGGATATTTAAATAAAAACGATCTTCCTCAGACCAAAGCAGGTTTTCGATATTTTCGGCAAGGGCCTTGTGTTTGGCGGAGAACTCTTCCTCCAGATCGGAGCGGCCCGCTATCCGGGCAAAGTTTGCGACGGCCCCGGCATTGGCCGCCATGCAGCAATTTAGGGGAAGTCGGAAGCCGTCTCCGGAAACCGCGAATTCCTGGCCGTCATTATTGGATGTCCCCCAAAAAAGCCCCGTTTCCCGGTGAAAGTATTTGCTTTCACGCTCCCGGAACCAGTAAGCCATACGGTCAAGGTTTTTTACACCCAGGGAATAATCGCCCCTCAGTTCACAGAGATCCCAGAGGGCCTGCTCAATCCAGTGGGCGTAGGCGTTGATGCTGTCGCTCTCTCCGTACCAGTAATTGATATAAGCGTCCACCGCCGGTTCGTCCCGCAGCCAGCGGCCTTCCCTTATGTGATGGCCCGCGGCGCAGGAAATACTGTTGTACTTCCCCGCCCAGGAGACATCGGGGAGGAACTCGGAAATGATAAAGCCGGAGGGCGTCTTCCGGATGTGCTTCCGGTAAGTCCACCAGCGGAAGTAGTAAACCTGTTCCAGTTCCCGGTCGGGTATGTCGATGAGCGGAACGTGATCGGCCATCCACCGATACGCGGCATCGTTGGGGATGTGGTTTATGTAAAGCTCATTGTCGTCCCGGTTGAACTTGTCAACATAATCTTTCATGCGTTTTAGCGGAACATCGTAATCACTCATATTGTACTCCTTAAAAACGATTGCCGCCGGTACCGTAGTTTTTCGCCTCGTCATACATGGCAATAATATTGTGGGCGGGAACTTCCGGCAAAAGAAAATCGTGGCTGGCCGCTACGATATACCTGCCGTATTCGCCCAGGGTATCGATGATGCGCCGGGTCTCGTCCCGCACTTCCCGCTCGGTCCGATGCAGCAAAATTTCGTTCTCGTCTATTCCGCCAAAGAAAACGCAGTCGTCCTTGAATTCCTTTACCAGTTCCGCGGGGTTCATGTTCTCCGCGTTTACCTGTATGGGGTTGACGGCGTCCACGCCGATCTCAATGAGATCGCCGATGATGCTTCGGATTGCGCCGCAGGAATGGAGGGCCGTAACACAGCCGTACTTTTTCGCCTGGGCCATGAGCCGCCCTATGTAAGGCTTGAAAAACTTACGCCACATGGGGGGGGACATGAAGAGGCTCTGCTGGGTGCCGAAGTCGTTGGCGATAAAGTACATGTCAATAACGCCGGGATTCGCCTCAAAGACCCGGCGGTCAAGCTCGTAGTAAAAGGCAAAGCACTTTTCCAGAACCGCGAAGACCAGGGCCTCGTCGGAATACATGGACATGAAAAAGTTTTCCATGTCCAGCAGTTCCGTGGCGTCGTGAAAAATGGGCGACCAGTAGCCGCCGATAAGGCAGTAATCTTTTGCCCAGGCAAGCTGCTCGGGGCTCATTTTGACCTCGTACCAGGAGGGATCGGGGCCGGGGTAGTTTTCGATATCCGCAACGGTCCGGGCCTCCTTAAGCGGCGCGGTCAGGGCTATGCCGTAATGATAGCCTCCGCGCCTTACGCCCCACTCGTTCATCCAGGTACCGTCATCGAAACGTGGAAGCCGGGGACCTCTGTATCCGGGGTTGACCGTCTTGTAGTCAAGGCCGATCTTTTCGTAGAGGGCCTCGTCTATCGTGGCGGCCTTGAGGGCGCGGCGCATGTTTTCCGTGGTCTCCGCCGCGCCCTTGTACCACATGGGGAAGCGGTCCATGGGCTTCCGCAGAAAGGGCGCCAGGGCCCGTTCCCTCGGGGTCATCACGGGTTTATCCCCAGATCCTCGCCCCTGTGGATCGCCAGGCCTATGTATTCGGCGTGCTTGTTCCGGCCGTTGTACCAGAGGAGCCAGCGGTCGTTGGCTTTATCAAACACCACGCCGGGCTTGTAGCAGGCGTCGCCGTCCCACTTGCCCGGTTCCGGGGAGATGATGGGGTTGCAGTCGAAGCGTTTCCAGCGGCTAATGCCGTCGGGGGACCAGGCGCCGCAGATCCGCGCCGTGTCGATATCCTCATAGCCGATGTAGAACATGAGGAAAGCGCCCTTGTAGGGAAGCACCTGGCAGCCGCCGATACGGTCCTGCTCATAAACATTGCGCTTGTCCGCCGTAAAGATGGGGTTGGCCCGGTGCTTTCTCCAGTTCACGCCATCGGCGCTTTCGGCGTAGCAGATCACGTTGGGTTCGTAGGTTTCCCCGGCGGAGTACCACATCCTGAACAGGCCCCGGCAGGGATCCCAAAGAACGCAGGGATTCATAACGCCGAAATTTTCCCAGGGCTGTTCGGGACAAAGGACCGGCCCGTTGCCGATGCGTACCAGGTGATCGTCATCGGTTCCCACCGCATAACCTATCCAGCAGTGCCGGCTTTGATGGGCAAAACCGGTGTACCATAGATGGAGAGCGCCGTCTTTTTCCACCACCGCGTTTCGGTTAATGTCGTCCTCCCAGCCCGAAGCCAGGTTGGGGCCCAGGATTATTTTGGGCGCGGACCAGGCGATGCCGTCGGCGCTCTTCACCACCGCCAGGGATCTTTGGGGCCGCCAGGAAAAGTACATCCGGTACTCTTCCGGTTTTGCCTCCCGGTTTTTGGGGACAAGGCTCCCCTCATATTCGGGGTACACCAGGACATCAAAACAGGTCCCGATTTCGGCGTTCCCCAGTACCGGGTTGCCCTCGTACTTTTCCCATCCTCCCTGGGTGGGGGGAAACTTCGTCATGTTAGGCATAGATGCCTCCTTTATGAATAGTTATATTCTCATAGTTTCTGGTATCTTTCCAGGCGTCAAGGATCGCCCGTAAATGACGGACCGGAATTTCGGGCAGCAGGTTGTGCACCCCCGACATGATGTAACCCCCGTCTTTTGCCAGGGCCTTTATGTTGCGGGATGTTTTTTCATAAATTGATTCGTAACTTTCTTCGGGAGAACAAAGGTGATGATCGTAGGCGCCGCCCCAGAAAATCACATCACCGAAAGCGGCTTTCAGGTATTCAGGTTCCATATTGGCCCCCGAAATTTGCACGGGGTTGTAAATCTCAAGGCCGCATTCGACAAGGTCCCCCAGGACTTCGCCGATAGCCCCGCAGCTATGGAGGCAGCACTTCATCCGGCTGATCTTCTTCCAGCCCTGAAAGAGTTTTTCGTAATTGGGTTTGTAGATCTCCCGGAATTTTTCCGGTCCCACAAAGAGGCCCAGGTTGTGGCCCAAATCGTGGGCCATGTTCACCATATCCACATAGTTTCCCAGCGCCTGGTCCAAGAGGCAGAGGCGCGCCAGGGCGGCGTCGGCCATTTTCGAGAGTATCTCTTTCATTCGGTCGGGGTATTCGGCGATGAACATCCAGCCTTTCAGAAAGCCGCCGGGGAGGTACTGAAAATCAGGCAGGCACTCGCCTATGCTTAAAGACAGGTCGGTCTCGTTGTACATGAAGCGCGCGATCTCTTCCAGGCGGCGCAGTTCCGCGTCAGGCCAGTCGTGAGAAGGGTTTACGTCTTGGGGCCGGGGGTAATCGGTTTTGTCCAGGTCCAGATCCCCCGGGGGCTCGTCAAAGAAGAAGGAGCCGGGCCTGGCGATCACCGGGCCGCCGCCGCGCCAGCCCTGTTTCCAGACTATGGCGCCGTCCTCTTCGACGTTGTACTCGTCTTCAACGGAAACCAGAAAGGGCCTGCCCCAGAGTTCCTGTTTTTTCCATTGCGATTCCACGCCGGGCCCCCGCAGATCTGACTTGCAGAGTTTCGGCGACGCTATAAGCACGATGTCTCCTTCCATGGCCTTTATTACGTCAAGCTCAAACACGGCATTGGATTCAAAACTGCCTATCCTGGGCGGTTTCTTTTCAAGGCCCAAAAGCTCTTGCAGTTTCTTGTAGGCGATGACGTGGAGCCCCGCCGTTTCGCAGCCCCCCAGACCGTTGGGGATTCTGTCGGGTGTTTGAGGGTTGAGTACGGCGCGGACACGTTCCCGGCTTGTCATTCTTTTATCGCCCCTATCATAACACCTTTAACAAAGTGTTTCTGCAGCAGGGGGTACACCGCGAGGATGGGCAGAATGGTGATCATAATGGCGGCGTATTTAAGCTGTTCCGTGGCCGCGGCCCGGACGATACTTACCTGCATACCCCCCATGGTATCCTGCTGTAACTGGATAAGTATTTTGTAAAGGTAGATCTGCAAAGGCTGGAGATCCGGGTCCCGCAGAAAGACCAGGGCCCAAAAATAGCTGTTCCAGTACCCCACGGCGTAGAAAAGGGCCAGCACCGCCACAATGGCCTTTGACAGGGGGATCATGATGCGGACCAGGATCTGGAATTCGTTGGCGCCGTCGATCTTGGCGGCCTCCGCCAGGCTTTCGGATATCTGGGAGTAGAAGGTTTTGGCAATGAGGATGTTCCAGGCGCTTACGGCAAAGGGGAGGATCATGGACAGGCGGGTGTTGTACAGCCCCATGCGCGACACGATGATGAAGAAGGGGATCATGCCCCCGGACAGGAACATGGTAATGGTGATCATGATGGAAACGGGCCGGCGTAACACAAAGTTGTCCCGGGAAAGGGGGTAGGCGGCCAGGACGGTCATCACCACGTTCAGGCAGGTCCCCACCACGGTGTACCAGACGGTGTTGTAGTAACTCCGCCAGATGGTGGGGTTTTCCAGGGCCAGGCGGTACCCGTCGAGCCCGAAGCCCTTGGGCCAGAAGTACACGTCCCGGGCAATGACATGCTCCGGGGCGCTGATAGACATGCTGAACACGTACAAAAAGGGATACAGGGTTATGAGGGCGGAAAAGATCAGGATAGCCCCCAGGCCGAACCGGATTATCCGTTCCGATGGTTTCATGCCGCCCCCTACCAGAGCCCGTGGCCCAGGACCCGCTTGCTCACCGTGTTGCAGCCCAGGAGCAGGACCAGGTTGATAATGGAATTGAAGAAGCCCACCGCCGCGGAAAAACTGTACTGGGTGCTCTGAATACCCATGCGGTACACGTAGGTGGAGATCACGTCGGCGGTTTCGTAGATCGCCGGGTTGTAGAGGAGGATGATCTTTTCAAATCCCACGCTCATAAGGTTCCCCACGCTGAGGATAAAAAGCGTAACCACCGTGGGCATGATGCCCGGCAGGGATATGTGCCAGAGCTGGCGCAGGCGGCCCGCGCCGTCAATTTTCGCCGCCTCGTAGAGGTTCATGTCGATCCCCGAAAGGGCGGCCAGGTAAATAATGGAGTTCCAGCCGAAGCTCTGCCAGATCCCGGAACTGATGTAGATACTGCGGAACCAGCGCGATTCGTTGAGGAAGCTGATCCGCCTCCCGATCACCTGTTCCAGGACTATGTTCACCAGGCCGTTGGTGGGGGACAGAAAGTTGACGATCATGCCGCAGATCACCACCACGGAAATGAAGTGGGGCAGGTAGGTGACGGTCTGAATGCCGCGCTTGAAGATCCCGTCCTTAAACTCGTTAAGGACCAGGGCGAAAAGAATGGGAACCGGAAAACCCCAGAGGAGGCTGTAGACGCTGATAAGCAGGGTGTTCCTGAGGAGCCGTCCAAAAAAGAAGCCCCCAAAGAACTGCTTAAAGTGTTCCAGCCCCACCCAGCGGCTGCCCCATATCCCCCTGCCCGGCCGGTAGTCCTTAAAGGCAATGACCACCCCGTACATGGGGAGATACGAAAACAGAATGTAGTACACAATTACCGGCAGGATCATCAGAATAAGAAGCTTATCCCGCCGCAGGTTTTTTAGGCTGAGATTCCGGTTCCCGTCCACTTTTACTTACCCCTGTCGTACTGCCACTGGCGGACCCGCCCCAGCTGCTCAAGGCCCATGGAATTGACGGTCCGCACGTAGTTGTCCCACTCGGTCAGGGGAATTTCGCCGATGAGGAATTTCAGCAGGGTTTCGTTGACGTAGGTGTCGATGTCCGGCTGTATACGATCCACGATGGCCTGATTCTCGTCGGCCAGCATGATCGAGGGGAAGGGCTCCACCCGGTAGGGGAGCAGTTGTTCCCCAAAGGGAATGGCGGGGCTGCCCTGGTTCAGGGCCGTGTAGACCTCGGCGGGGGTCCTTATCAGAATGGTATCGGAGGCGCCGAGGGAACGGAGGGCGTTGTAGGGATCCAGACCGTCGGGATTGTTGAGGACAAAGTCGGTGTACTCTTTCTTCCCGTTGACCACCCGGTAGGACAGGCCCTCAATACCCCACTCGGTCAAGGTTACCCCTTCGTCGCTGCCGTACACAAAGTTTATCCACCTCATGGCCAGCTCCGGATTCCGGGAATCCTTGGTGATGCCGTAGTGGTTCCAGGTGGGCTCCCGTTTGATAATTTCAGGATTGCTGCCGTCGGGAGTGGGCGGGGGAGCTACCAGCACGTGGTTGACCCCGGATACTCCGGCGCCTTCCACAAACCCGTTGTATTGGAAGACCCGTTCGGAAAGCATGGAGAAGGAGCCCACCACATTGGTGGTGGTAAGGGCCTCGAAATTGAACGCCTGCCTGTTGAGCTCCAGATCCAGGAGGCCCTCTTTATACCACCGGTTCATGGTTTGCAGGAATTCCCGGTACTGGGGAGAGGTGTACACGTAGAACACCTTCCCGGATTTATCGTACCACCAACCCGTGCTCCCCACCGGGAGCCCGAAGGCGGAACCCCAGGCCATCGCGTTTCCCAGGATGCCGGTTCCCCCAAAGGGAATCTCGTCCGGCCGGCCGTTCCCGTTGGGGTCCCGCTCCTTAAACGCCGTCAGCACCCTATACCAGTCGTCAAGGGTTACGGGGACCGCGAGACCCAGGGTATCCAGCCAGTCCTGGCGGATAAAGAGGGCGTTTTGCACGACCATGTTGTTTACGAACATGGGGGCGTCGCAGATGGAGTATATTTTTCCGTCCGGGGCGGTAACCGCCGCCTTCAGGGCCGGATTCTCCCTAAAGAGTTTTTGAATATCCGGGGCGCTGGAGGCGATAAGGTCGTCCAGTTGGCGGATAACCCCGTCCAGGCCAAGCTTATAAACCCCCGCGTTACTCCAGGAAGGGGGGATCAGCAGGATGTCGGGGAGCCGGGAACCGGAGGCGATGACCGGCTGCATGGCCGTGTCGTAATCCGAGCTGGCCTGCCAGTTGATGTGGATGCCGGTCCTTTTTTCTATCTCCTGCCACGCGGGCAGGTTATCGTTGATGGACACCGCCGGGTACCAGCCTTCAAGACAGGCCACGGTCAGGGAATCCCCCGTCTGGCCGCCGCTTGCCCCGCCGCCGGCCCTTCTGCCCCCCGCGGACAGGGGCAGGCCAATCAAGAGACCGCCAATGAGAACGCAAAAGATCCTTTTCATTTTTTCCTCCAAGGAAATGTTGTGCCGGCCAAAGCCGGTTTGATGTTTCATTGTCTCATTGGTTTTGGTAAAAACACAGCAAACAAATTTTTATTGCGGCGTATATTTTTTGAATTTGCGGCTTTTCCCGGAGCAGAGGGCTTTAAGGCGGGGATGACCCCTGTCATAGACAGGGGTCTATAAATGTATGTCGGCCTCACACGCAGAACGCCGCGTAAAGGGGTACGCTTTTTATGTTGTTTTCAAAACCGAAGTTTTTCGCCGAGATACGAATCGCGTATTCATTCCCGTATTTTTCCCTGAACACCGAAAGGCTCCTTGACTTGACATGGACGCCGGCCTTCACCTCGACGGGAATGGCCGCGGCCCCTTTCTGTATGACAAAATCAACTTCCGCCGTGTTGTCGGATTCCCAGTAGTACAGAGCGTGTCCCGACGCGGCAAGGGCGCAGGCCGTGTAGTTTTCGGCAATGGCCCCGAGAAAGGTATTGTCCGTTTCAAGGCCGGAAAGAAGCAGTTCGTAGGGGAAATTGGACTTGGCGATTAAAAGACCCGTATCGCCCATGTACAGTTTGAAGGCCCCTTGATTTGTATATGCCGCCAGTGGAATAGCGGCGCTGTTACATTTCTGACATTTCAGTACCAGACCGGAGAGGGAAAGCCATTCAATGGATACCCCAAAGATCGCCGCGCTTCCGCCTGACTTAACGGTTTTGTACTGAAATTTCCTGTTCTCTTTGGCAAGCTGGACGGGAATGGAATCATAACAGGCTTTTATTCTGACGGTCTCGGCGGCAAGAGCGTATTTGGACATATCGGCGATGTAGTTATCCAGTATTTCGTTCTGGATTGAAAGTAAATTGACAAGTTTTTTCGTATTGGCGTATTCCTTTACAACCTTCGGCATTCCTCCGGTAATGAGGTATAAACGGTACAGTTCCAGGAGTTCCCTGTGCAAACCCTCCGGCATTTTCCGGTCCTCCGCGTAACAGGAGCGTATTTCCGGAACAAGCATATCCCTGCCCAGGGCCATAAGGAACTCCTGGAAATCCATGGGGTACAGGGTAAGGCTTTCCACATTACCGACGGGAAATGAATACTTCTCCCGATTCAAAGCCAATCCGGGGAGGGAACCCGCGGCGATTATGTGGTACTCCGGGCTTTCTTCCCGAAAGTATTTTAAAGAAGTCAGGGCCCTTTCGCAGCTTTGAATCTCGTCAAAAAAAACCAGGGTTTTCCCCGGACTTATCGTCTGACCGTACATACCTTCCAAAAGACTGACTAACCTTTTAGGGGATATATCATCCTCAAAAAGCGACGCGGCCCGCCTGTTGTTCTCAAAATTGATATGAAGGCACCGCTCATATTCGGTTCTCCCGAATTCAAGAACCGTGAAAGTTTTCCCCACCTGCCGTGCCCCGTAGATGATAAGCGGCATACGCCCGTCCCTGTTTTTCCATTCCTTAAGTAGGGCCGATAATTTCCTTTCCATACGTCGATGGTACCGGGAAATGGCATTTAAGTCAAGAAAAATACGAATAAATTGATTATTTCTGACTTGTCAGCGTTATTTGGCCGGCCCTTTTTCCCTTAGGCGAAACTCCGAGGGGGTAAGGCCGGTAAAATCCTTAAAGAGGCGGCGGAAGGTGGTATCGTTGCCGTAACCGGTCATTATGGCGACGGCTTTTACATCGTGATCCGAGGCGAGCAGTTTTTTGGCGGCTTCTATCCGGCAGCGGTTCACGTAGCGGTTAAAGCCCATGCCGCCGGCGTCCTTGAAGGCCTTGGAAACAAGGGACACCGATACGTTGAACCGGTCCGCCACATACTGCAGCGAGAGGGCGGGGTTTTGAATTGAGAAGTTTACAAATTCAAGAAGAAGCTCCGGATCCAGGGCGCCGCCGGCGGGCGGGGCGCAGATACGCTCGATCTGGCGGAAGGCCCAGGCCCTGGCTTCCGGGGGCGGCCAGTCCTGTTGGGGCGGCTCGGCACGATCCGAGACCGAACGGAAAAGCTGTTCCAATTCGGGAATTTCCCCGCCCTCCGGCGCCCCGGGTTCAAAAATTTTCCGGATTATGGCCTCCGCGTTTTGCCGGTTTCCGGTCCGCAGGGCAATCATAAGATCGGATTTGGCAAGCCTGAATCCGGCGTCCCGGTTGGCCCTTTCGTAGGACGCCGGGAGGCCGGCTGTTGCCGCCACGGCCTTACCCACCGCCGTGACGGAACCCGCAATGGTCCTGTGGACCTCCTCAAGCCAGCGGGAAAAGTCTTCTTCCCGCTCGTAACGGACAATGATAATTATTCTGCCGGAAAGGCTGATGGTGCACGTGTCCAGGGGAAAATTGAATTTGTCCAGATCGTCCTGTATCCCGGAGGCCATGCCCGGGGTAAAGGCGACGCCGCCGGGGGTCAGGGTGATAAGCACACAAACCCTGTTGAGCGGATAGGATCGTTCATTGAGTTTTTCTATCTCGGGGGCTGTTTTCTCCGCCTCCTTTTCACCGCCCAAAAGCAGGGAACCGTAGTAATACGAAAGCAGCATGGGAACGTGATCCCGGGCCATTTTTTCAAGTTCGTCCCGCCTTTCCTTCAGTTCGGCAATGTTGGACTTTATCTCCTCAAGCTCGTTCCCGCTGTTCGCCATGGTATTTGAAAGGAGATTCAGAATCTCCTGAACGGGCCGGTAGAAGCTGGTGGTAAACAGGGCGCTGAGGACCAGGCACACCAGAAGTATTACCGCGACGACGAGGAAGAGGTAATTTCTCATCGAGGCAATATCCCTTAATAAAACCGACTGGGATACGGCAAGCTCGTAGTTCCAGCCTGAAACCGGGGATTCCGCGGTCAGGATAAAAACGCCGGAGTTTTTACCGGCCTCTTCCCCGTCCCGGAGAACAAGGCCCTCGCCGCTTTTTACCGAAACATAGACAAATTCGCCTGAATCCCTGATTAAATCCATAAAACCCAGGATCCGCTCCTGGGGTATGAAGGATATGAGCGCCGCCCCCGTTGAGGGGGAGTCCGGCAGTTTTAGTATGGATTTAAGAACCACGAAGCCCTTTTCCGGCTTGCCGTAACGGTACACCTCGTCGGCCCGGTGATACACGGTCTGGGTTTCCCTCAGGTCGGCGAGGATCTCGTCCAGGGTTTCCCTGGGGAGTGATTTGACGGCAAAGGCGTCGTGGAGCAGAAAGTCCAGGGTTCCGACGGTTGTCGAAGTGATGACGTAATTTTTCCGGGGGAAATAAACCCCCAGGAACTGGGCCGCCGGTATGGAATAGAGACAGGCGGTAATAAACTGCTGATACTCGGACAGGTCCCAGGCGTTTACCCGGTCCCGGTTTAGGACCTCGCCCTGCATGTTAACTATTTTGGTTATCCAGGTGGTTCTGGCAAGCTGGGCCCTGACGGATTCAAGCTGCAAAAAATACTCGTCCACGTTCTGTATCGCGTCGTTGAGGTAGCTTGTGTAGCGCTGCCGCAGTTCGCGTTCCG
This sequence comes from Treponema sp., assembly GCA_031255475.1. Lineage (GTDB taxonomy): Bacteria > Spirochaetota > Spirochaetia > Treponematales > Breznakiellaceae > JAIRLK01. The sequence goes on along the minus strand of JAIRSL010000160.1, from coordinate 2,744 downwards.
TTGAGGCCTTAAGCCACAGATACCCGATGGTCGCCATGAGGAAAATGGGTATCACCAGCACCAGGAGGTAGGAGATCCAGAGTTTCGCCCTCATGGACCAGTTGGGGGGCGTTTTCATTCGACGGGCCCCAGGAGTTCCGCCGGGCCGGAGGCCAGGGCCCGCAGTATGCGCCGCTTCACCGCGCCGGAGGATCCGGTCAGTTCCGCGATCCGCCCGCGCATGTCCCGGCGTTTCGAGTTGAGCCCGAAGGGGCAGGTGCAGGCCGCTTTAAGGATGTGCTGTTCCTCGGCGCAGGCGATGATCTGCCCCTCTTCCAGGTAGCCCAGGGGCCGGATCAGTTCTACCGGGTACTTCCGGTAGGAAAGGCGGAGGGGCATCGCGGAGAGCTCCCCCTTGCCGCAGAGGTTCATAAAAAACGTTTCGATAATGTCGTCCAGGTGGTGCCCCAGGGCGATCTTGTTAAAGCCGTTCCCCACCGCGTAGCCCAGCAATTCCGTGCGCCGCTGGGTTGAACACCAGTAACAGTTCATCTTTCTTCCCTCCTTTAGCCGGCCGATAACCGGCACAAAGAGATCGGTAAAGGGGATGCCCCATTCGGCCAGGCGCGCGGACAGGACGGACTTTTTGCAGCAGGAACAGAAGTCGCTGGAAATGTGGAGGGCCGCCAGCTCGTAGTTTTTTTTGATCGCCGGCCTTAAACTCGAAAGGGCCCAGGCCATGACGGTGGAATCCTTACCCCCGGAGGCGGCGATGAGGATCCGGTCCCCCTCGGCAATAAGGCCCCGTTCCAAAACGGCCTTGGCGCAGAGTTTTCTGACGATCTCGCCCGGCGCCGCCCGGTGAAAAAAGCGGCCGCTCATAGCGCCCGTATCATGGAGCGTAGCGCTCCTCTTCGCTGAAAACACAGCCGCAGTATTTCTGCATATACAATCCCCCCTGCCGGGCGCTTTGCCGGCCCGCCTGAAAAAAGGGCCGGAGATCGCGGTAGAAGAAGGCTACGCCGAAGCGGGCCGCCAGTTCTTCCCCGGTTTTTTTAATTTCCCAGTGCCGCTGGTAGGGGCTGGTAAGCAGCGTGGTACTGAAACAGTCACAGCCCAAGTCCCGGGCGGTCTCCGCGGTCCGCTCCAGGCGCAGCCGGTAGCAGTAGCCGCAACGGCGATCCCCCGACTCGTAATCGTTCTCCAGGCCCCTAAGGAAGCCGCGGAGTCCGTATTCGTCAGCCTTCAGCAGTTCCAGCTTCTTCTCTTTGGCAAAGGCCTCCAGGCAGTCCCGGCGCGACCGGTACTCCGTCCAGGGGTGGATGTTGGGGTTGTACCAAAAGAGCAGGGGCGCCGGAACCTCCCCCTCAAGGCCCCGCAGGCAGCCCGCCAGGCAGGGGCCGCAGCAGGTGTGGAGCAGCAGCCTCATGACGCCGGAACCCCCGGCCTAGGCAAGTTTTACCGGGTCCTTCCCGTTCCGCTCAAGCCGCCCCTCCACCGCCCTGGCGAGCTGATCGGCGCAGGAAGTTCCCCGGTCCTTGCACTGGATACCCTTGAGCTTTTTAACCAGCTCCGCGCCGTCCATGCCTTCCACCAGCACGGACAGGGCTTTAAGGTTCCCGTTGCAGCCGTTTTCAAACGATACGTTCCGGACCCTGTGATCCTGAAGGTCAAAACGGATAAGGGTGGAACAGGTCCCCCTGGTGGTGTATTCGTACATGGATTTTATTCTAAGCTAAAAGTCAGCGCCGCGTCCACCGGAGTTCCCCCAGCCGCTTTCTGAACGCCGCAAGCTCCTGCTTCCCGCGTTTGGTAACCGGTTTTATCCAACGGCCGGAGATCATGTAGCGGAGTATGATCCCCAGCCGGATAAACTCGTCCAGGTAGAGCATAAAAAAGACCGCCAAAAAGGGCAGGTGGAACACCAGGCCCGCCAGGGCGGCGGCGGGGATGCTGATAAAGAAGAGGCCGCAAAATTCTATCACTGTCCCAAAGACCGATTCTCCGCCGGAACGGAAAATGTTGTTGTTCATGTAGTTGCAGGTTCTGATGGTCCCCGTAAGCGCGTAGATGTAGATCATCCCCCGGACGTAGAACCGCGCCTGGTCCCCCAGGCCAAAGAGGCCCAGGATAGGATTCCTAAAAATAATGATGATGACGAGCAAAAGGAGCGTTACCAGGGGAACCAGGGCCACAAAGCGTTTCGCGTCCCGGTAACCCTCCAGATGTTCCCCCGCGCCGATGCGCTTGCCCACCATCACGGAGCTGGCGTTTGCCAGGCCGCCGAAGAAGGCAAAAATAAAACCCTCCATGACCCGGAAGACCGCAAAGGCCGCTATACCCGCCTCAAGCTGCCGGCCAATGATGATGTTCAGGAGGAGCTGGCCTATGCCGTAGGAAACTTCGTTGCAGACCACGAAGACGGTCTTGGTAAAGAACTGCCGGACAAAGGCCCGGTCCCAGCGGAAGTGATCCCGGACCTTGGTGACAAAGGAGTGTTTGTCCATAAAGCAGTAGCCGTAAAGCACCAGAATATGGACGGCCTGGGAGACCAGGGTTCCAATGGCGGCCCCCTCCACCCCCAGGGCGGGGAATCCGAGCTTGCCGAAGATGAGGATCCAGTTAAGAAAAGTATTGGTAAGGAGGGAGACAATCGAGGCGAAGAGGGGGATCTTCACCTTTTCTATTGAGCGGAGCAGGGAGGAAATGGCCATGGCCAGAACCTGCAGGGGGTAACTCCAGCCCACAATTTTTAGATAGGGTAC
>JAIRSL010000077.1 GCA_031255475.1 Treponema sp. | reverse complement strand
GATTCCTTACTAAAAAGATAAAAAAAATCGTTCATTCCGAAGAAGCCCCCTTGAAATTCCACAACAACGATTATTTTAAAAACGGTTCATATTGTCAATAGGCATTATACCATTGTTGTTCAAAAAAAACAACCGTTTTTTTTTCGCCGCGGCAATTTTGCTGAGCGGACAGGATAAATGGCATAGTAAGGGGATAAAAATCCCAAACGGCACAACTATAAAGTGAATACGGACAACATATAAGGAGTACCAAAGGGAATATGAAAATGATAACCCGGTTTAAGGCAAAAAAAGGAAGCCGCTTTACCTGTGAGCAGAGGCTCGTCATTCCGCTTTTTCTAACAGGTTTCTACCTTCCTCAATACAAGTTTTCTCCCCATTTCTCCCCGTAACGGCCGCCGCCCCCAAATGGGACGGCAGCTTTTTTACGAAACAGTAGAGGCACACTGCGGTTATGGGGCCTTCAACATAACCGCCCCGGAAACACGTTACTTCCGCTCCGACAGATCGCCTCCGTTGAGTACCGCCGGGGAGCCGTCGGCCCGCTGGACGAGTACCGCGTCTCCCTGGAAGACCGGGGTTGCGTAGGGGTGTATCGTAACGTTCGACCGGGCTTCCCGTTCCAGATCGGCGTTGAACCGGGCTAAATACAGGGAACCTTCCTGGCTTGTTATGGCGTACAGCTTGCCGCCGTACACCCAGAGAAGGCTTTGAGGATGGATGTCGTCATCCCCCTGTTTGGCCATCTCCAGGGTATCGGGGTTGATTTCCACGATTCGGACGGCCCCATTCCCCTTGTTTTCGCCGGCCACCGTAAAGAGTTTTTCCGCCGCGGAAATAACCGTCCTGACGTTCACCGTGTTCAGGGCGGAAGCGCTCAGTTCCCGGCCGTCTGCGGGATTTACGCGCACAAAGCGGCCCAGGGGACTACCGGCGTCCGCAAGGCGTACCCCCAGGATTCCTGCCGGTTGAGCGGCCCGGCTGTCCTGCCGGTCGATGAGGGCCTGCTGATCCCTGGCGATTTCTTCCCGTTCCTGCCGGGCTTCCTCGGCTTTCTGCTCCGCAAACTGTTCGGTCTTTTCGGCTTCTTCCCGCTTTTCCGCCAGGGCTTCTTCCTGTTCGTCCAGTTCTTCCGCCTGTTTATCCGCTTCGGCTTCCTGTTTGCCCAGTTCTTCCGCCTGTTTATCCGCTTCGGCTTCCCGTCTGTCCAATTCCTCTTCCCGGCGCCGGGTTTCTTCGGGATCCGCCCTGCCCGCCGCTTCGTCGGCCCTGAGTTCCTCCCGTTCCCGCTCTATCTCCGCCCTATCTTGCTCCACCGCTTCACGCCCGCGGGCGGCTTCTTCCCGCTGCCGGGCGACTTCTTCACGGCCCTGGGCCAGGCGGTTTTCTTCCTCGGCAATAGCTTCCCGCTGAAGAGCCGCCCTCTGTTCGGCTTCATCGGCTTCCCTTTCCTTTAGGTCTACCATATCCCGGCGGCTGTCTATCCCCATGTCGTCTTCTTTCCGCATTTCGTTGACCACCTCGGGCGAGGACAGCGAACTGGTATCCACGGCGCTAAGGGAACCAGCCCTGCCCGTGGCCAGAGGGAAGAGCATGAGGGTCCGCCCCGGCCATTCGTCAAACCGTATGGAAAGTCCGGCCTTATCGCTTTCCAGGTTCTGCGTTACCGGGGCCTTGTACCGGCCGCTGAAATAGTTCCAATCTCCGCGAAAGACCGCGTTGTAAATGGTGATGTACTCCGCAAGGAGCGCCGCGTCCTGAGCGGAATAGGCGTAAGCCCCTTCAAGATACCCCTGAATGATAAGCCTCAAGTTCCTAATATGGTCCACTCCCGTGTCTATGCCCAGGCCGAAGATGTCCGCGTCGAGTTTGGTGTCTTCCGGCCCGCTCATGGAATGGATCACAAAATACCGGGCAAGTCCGCCGGCGCGCAGGGCGCCCCCCCGTATTGTCGTCCCCAGAACATATCCGATATTCCTGATTTGGCTGCGGGTTTCGATGCGGGCGTAGGGCCCTTCATAATTTATAAAAAAAATGGGAGAAGACCGCCCCTTACTGAGTTCTTCGGTATCAACCTGCTGGGCGCCCATGTTGTTCAAAGGAAACCAAAGCAATACCGCGATAAGTCCCGTCCGTATAGGTAAGGTGCGAAAACCGGCAGATATTTTCATCTTGTTTCAACTCCTCTGAAATTAAGTATACTCTATCGGGGTAATTCATCAAGGTAACCTTTCATGTTCGCGGCGCTATAGGGGAGTTATTTGCGCCGGTGAAGGGCACGGATCCTCCGGCGAACCAGATGGCCGCCCCGCGGTTACCGCTCCCGTTCTTTCCAGGGGATTCGGATTGTCCCGTTCAGGCCGTACCTCAGCATTCCGCCGGGAGAAACCAGGGTATCCGTTTCTTCGGAGGCTTCCACCGTTACTGTTTCGCCGGCTTCCCAAAGGCGGACTTCCGCGAAAGGGGAAGATCCCGCCCAGGGTCCCGGCCAGGGGACGATTACCGTCAAAGGCGCGCGGGAACGGGCTTTTATGCGGCGGCGGTCAAACCCGGACTGAACGGTCTTTTCCGCAACGGCGTCCCATTCGGCAAGCCAGGGATCGTCCTGTACTTCCCGGGGAATGCTGCCGTTCCTCAGGAGGTCCCGGAAGCGGGGCCAGTCGAAGCGGCCGGGATGCCTCCCCGCCGCAGCCTCGGAAAGGCCGTTGCCGGATGCGGTAAGGGCTGCCGGGGCGGAGGCCAGGGCGCGGTAAAACCAGGCTTCGGGGCCGGCCTCCCAGGTCAGGCGGAGGCTGCCGTCCTGGACATCGAAGGGGGCAATGGCTCCCGCCGGGCGCATATAGCCGGGGGCAAGGCCGCGATCCGGCCAGAAGGGATAGGCCAGAACCGGGCTGGCCCATTCCACGAGGAGATCCGTTTCGGGAAGGGCGGCGGCCGGTCCTTCGCCGTAACGGAGGCGGCCATCCGGGCCGAACCACTCGACGCGCCAGCGGGGCGGCCCCAGGATCTCCTCCCAGGCCGGGGGTACGGCCGGCAGGATCAGCCGGTAGGATTGGGGGATAACCGGGTCCCGGCAGGCCAAGAGGATAAACGCCA